>CALHRB010000332.1 GCA_938038165.1 Candidatus Kapaibacterium sp.
CTTATAATTTTTGGCATATTTTCCTTGCAATCATCGCAAAATGTTGTACCAAAAATGACAAATATGTGATTTTCATTTACCAAATCCCTAAGTGTTTGAATCTTTTCTTTGTCGGGAATATAGTCATCATTATCTTTCCAACCTGTTTTTTCTTTCCATTCTACCCAATTTGAAAAACCCAATACCTTTGGTGCTTCATAGTTTTGCATATTTTTTATTGAGCATGAACAAAGCATCAAAAATAACATTACAGGAAAAAAATTTAATCTTAATTGAATATTATTCAACAACAATTTTTATCTTTAATTAAAAAAACATATTTTTCAATTTTCAATTATATATAACTAATTAATTTAATATGTATTATAATTTAATAATTAAATTACTGTAAATATCAAGCCGAAACTTAGTTTTTAATATTGATTATAACCGGTTTTCAAAATCTGAAATAAAGATTATAGTCAATTACAATTTGATATTATAACAGACTTCAAATAATTGATGCTCCCACTATTTAAAAATTTATCTGACAGACAGTCTAATTAATTTAGAGAATTGATTGACTCTTTTTCTTTTGATTTCCACATTTAATTCATAAAAAAAAAGGATTGCCTTCTTGAGAAAACAACCCTATATTTAATTAAAGTGAAATATTATTAATCAGGATCTTTATACCCTTGACTTATTTCGATGATATTGCCTTCGGGATCTTTTAGCCATACAGTTTTCCATCCAGGAATGAAGCCACTGAAGTCAAGTGGTCCCAATGAAATGACTGCATCCTCCCCCATTTCCTGAAGTTTGGCATCTACATTATCAACCTGAAATGCTATATGTCGGACACTTGGATAGGTCCAGCCATCTTTGTCTGGAAAAGGTGATGGTCTCTGACCTTCGGCAGGAAAGACTTCGAAATAAAAACCATCTTCATTTTTCATATAAAAAATTTCCTTGCCATCGCCAATATCAAAGGTTTGAATTCTTTTGAAACCGAAATGTTTTTCATAAAAGCTTTCAAATCTTTTCTGGTCCTGACAATTCATACCTAGATGAACAAGCTTAGCTTTGGTCATTATCAACCTCTTTCATTAATCATATCAATAATTTTTCTTGCAAGTAGATGACAATGACCACCGGTTCGAGCAGTAACAAGGTCATTATCAACAACCAGATCTTCGTCAATGTAATTAGCACCATAAGCAATTGCATCCCCATGAAGATTTGGATGGCAAACTAAATTTCGTCCCTTAACAATCTCAGTTGCAGGTGCAACAAGCCAAAGCCCGTGGCAGATGATTCCTTTAATGATATTTTGGTTTGCAAAGGCTCTTTTTAGAAAAGCTGTAGCAGGAGGAATTTTGCTTAAGTCTTCAGTATATCTGAGTCTATCGGAAACCATACCTGAAGGAACAATAATAGCGTAAAAAGAATTCAGTTCCTCATCACTCATGTTCTCGAAGCTTTCCCAACAGTAAATTGTGTTCAGATGATTTTCGTGACCTCGGAATGTTAGACCTTCTTGCCCCCAAAGACGAGTTAGAAAATGTAATTCAAAACCTTCTTCAGCAAATCTATGCTGATAATACCAAATTTCAGGTTCATAGAAATCACTTTCCAACAAAATGCCAATTTTTTTTATATTCATTTAGATTATACCTTTTTAAATTTGAAAATTTACTGAGCAACATAACCACCATCAATTGCTAAAGCACATCCTGTAGTGAAGGATGACTCGTCAGAACATAGCCAGACTACGCTGTTAGCAATTTCTTCGGGAGTCCCTACTCTACCGATTGGTTGCAGAGCAAAAGCTGCTTGCACAAATTCAGGATAAGCTGCGTTGACTGCCATCGTCAAAGGTGTGCCTACAAAAGAGGGACAAACACAATTGACACGAATATTCTTTTTGACAAATTCAATTGCTGCAGTCTTTGTTAGTCCTACAACGCCATGTTTAGCAACGGCATAGGCTGTAGCTCCGGGAAGAGCAACAAGTCCAGCAGCAGAGGCTGTATTGACAATAGCACCACCGGTTTCTTGCTTTAGCATTTGTTCGATTTCATATTTCATACAAAGCCAGACGCTTTTTAAGTTAATATTCATAGCTACATCCCAATCTTCTTCAGTACATTCGATTGTATTGGCTAATGTTCCTGCTATTCCAGCATTGTTGAACGCAGCATCAAGCCTTCCGTATTTGTCAATTATCTGTTTGAACAAATTTTGGATACTATCAGACTTTGATAAATCAGCCTGAATAAAGATTGCCTCACCGCCATTAGCAATTATTTCGTTAGCAGTGGATTCGCCGGTCTCAACAGTTCTGTTTGCTATAATAACTTTTGCTCCGTTTTTACCAAATAGTAAAGCTGTTGCCTTACCTATACCGGAACCTCCTCCCGTAACGAGAGTAATTTTTCCAGAGACACCAATCATAAAACCTCCTAATTTTATTGATTATTTTGTAAGGTTTAATTTTAGAATCTAAATACTAAATATATATTTTTTTGAGTAATCTAAGTTATTTTATGATGTTAAACCGTAACTTTGCTATATAAATCTTTAAGAGTAACATCTAATTCATAATCCAAAAGGAATAATGTTGTTTCTGTGGGCAAATATTTTTGCATATCGGCAATCACTTGTTCTTGAATCGCTCTTGGAACAGGAACAGTTCTGTCTTCGATTTTCTTGACAGACTCGATGAAAGCTTTATGATAACCTTTTTGCCATTCAATAACTTCTTTACTTGAAGGAACATCACCGTGACCAAACCAGAATCTTGTTTTTGTTAAATCAAATTCTCTTTCGAGACGATCAATAGCATCCAGCCATTGAAAATAATGTCCGTCTCTGAAAAAGCAATGACATTTTAATGCAATGGTATCACCCACAAATACATTTGTAATTCCATCTGCTTCGAAAATCCACATACCATCACTATCTGACTCGGCAGGACCCAAATCCCTGAATGTGAAATCAATATTTCCTAATTTAATGTTAAAGCCATCAGGTATTATTTCACTTGGGAAAAGCCTTTCCTTGGGCCAATCGTCACCAAGGTAATAAGAAGCAGTAGGTGATTTAATTATATCCTCTCTGTGAGCAAATTCGAGACATCCCTTTGAACCAAATCTTGGTAAATCATGAAAAGTAACCAATCCACCATAATGGTCAGGATGTCCATGTGTTACCAAAACAGCCTCAATTGGTTTTCCAAAAGACTCTGCTTTTTTTCTTAGTTCGACAGAATCTGAAGTTGCTAATGTAGCATCAACAACAACAACAGAATTCTCAAGTTCTATAACAAATGCGTTAACATGGTCACGAGGAAGAACCATAAATCTTCCCATGAAACGATGTATTTTGGGCATAAACATATATAAACCTCATTTAAAGATTAGTTATTATATTCTTTTTTGATAAAATCAGCACATCTTTCGCCCACCATCATTATGCCAGCATTACAATTTCCTGATTGAACCAAAGGCATAACACTTGCATCAGCAACCCTGAGATTAGTAACACCATATACTTTCAAATCAGGACTGACAACAGACATTGAATCTATACCCATTTTGCAGGAACCGGCCTGATGGTGATAAGAGTCAGCTCGCAATCTGCAAAATCTTCGTAAATCATCATCAGTTTTGAAATCCGGTCCTGGGAGCAATTCTTCTCCAGCCCATTCAGAAAAAGCAGAAGCTGATAGGATTTCTCTGGACATCTTCAAACATGTTACCATTGTTTCAACATCATAAGGCTCTGCTAAGTAATTTGGGTTAATCAAAGGATGATCTGTTGGGTCATCACTTTTTAATTTTATCCACCCTTTTGACTTCTGCCTGACAACCCCCGGAAGGATACTGAAAGAATTTGGATTATTTTGCCCGATAATAATATCAAATGGGACATGAACAAAAGCAAACTGCATGTCGGGTCCAATATGGCGCGCATCGGTTTTCCAATATAATGCCGCTTCAGAGAGATTATTATTACCCTGTGGCATTGGTTTTTTAGAAGCCCTAATTATACCAATAAGCACATGGTTATGAAAATTTTCTCCTACACCGGGTAAATCAGAAACTATTGGTATATTATGTTTAGATAGTTCCTGAGAGTTTCCTATACCCGATAACATCAATAATTTAGGTGATTCTATGGCACCGCAAGAAACTATTACTTCGTTATTGGCATAAGCTTTTTTAATTTCTCCATTCTGAATATATTCAACACCTGTACATCTTTTTCCGTCAAAAAGTAAACGGGAAGCCATAGAATTCAAGCTTAGCACTAAATTTTTATTCTTTTCCATGGCTGGCTTCAGATATGCCAACCATGTGCTTTGTCTTATTCCGTCTTTGATATAAACATGATGCCAGCCAGCTCCCTCCATAGTAGGACCATTAAAGTCAGCTGTATATGGATAACCAGATTCAAAGCATGAATTAAGGAAGACAACAGATGTCGGATGAGGATTATGATCTCTTGGACAAATTATTCTCATCGGACCACCCTTTCCTGTAAATTCACTTGTAACGTCTTCCTGATCTTCAATTTTCATGAAATAAGGCAGACATTCCTTATAGCTCCATCCTAAAGCACCATTGTAAGCCCAATTATCATAATCAGAATAATGGCCGCGAACGTGCATCATTATATGTAAATTGGAAGTACCGCCAGGTAATTTTCCCCGAGGTTCTCTTACTACTCTTCCATTAAGTCCCGGTTGTGGTATAGTTTCATAACACCAATCAACATTGGAACCTAACTGTGTGTACCATAAGGATGGGATGTGGACATTTGGTGGAAAATCTCCCCCTCCTGCTTCTAAAACAAGTATTTTAGCATCTGGATTCTCACTTAGTCTGGAGGCTACTATAGCTCCAGCTGAGCCAGAACCAATTACAATAAAATCATAAGAGTTCATAATTAACTTAAAATTTTTAATGATTAATTAACGTTAATAAATAACAAAGAGAACCAGATAATTTATAGGGAATTAAAGACTGATTTGTCAATAGATGATTTGGAATCTCCTATAAATCAGTCCAATCTATTATTTTCTTCTCTCAATGGGGACCAAAACTGATCATATTCGTTAGTTCCATCAGCAAAAATTGCTCCTTTACCTTCGATAACCTTTCCGTCTTTCCATCTGAGTAGATGAATAACATCTATATCGAGCATAGTATATGGTTTTGTTCCATTGCCAATATAGCCGGCTCTGTAACCAATATTACGTGTTACATCTGCAGAATATTCATCATTAACACAAATAGTAATAGACTCCATATTGAAACTATTGGCTGACATAGCACCTACATTAGACATAAAACCTATGAAAGCATCAAGACCGTAATATTTTCCTGACAAAACATTGTGACCGGGAACAGTCCAGACCATGTCTTCAGCCCAATACTTTTTAATTTCATTCATGTCACCGGACATCAAAGCTCCGTAAGCATTTTTAACCATTTCTTGAGTTACCATTTTAACCTCCTTAGTCTGCTAAACGATGTGGAATAGGTTTCAATTTATAGACAGCATTAAAATATGCATCTGCACCATGTTGATTTCCGATAAATACCTGAACATTGTGAATTTTGTCATCTTTAATTTTGTAATATGTGCAGTTTATTGCGTCTAATTTTGCATCACCATAAGTACCATAGCCACGATGAACTTCAATTGCACCATCATCACCGAACATATCAATTTTGATTAAGTCAACTTTAATACCTGATTTAACTAATTGACTAAAAAAAGCAATGACCTCTTCGGCTCCGTTCATTGTGCCAGCTAGGGGATGATGTCCAGGTAGATGCCACACCAAATCAGGATGAAAAACTTCATTTTTGATGGTATCCATATCGTTTCTGTTAAAGCATTCATACATTTGAGCAACTAATTCTGTTGCATTTTTCATAAAAACTCCTTTGAAAAATTGAAAAAAATCAAGAAAGAATTTCGATAAATATAAATATTAAATTAAATTAGACTAAGTTAATGTTTAAATAAAATTTTTCCATAGACAAGTGTTTTTTTTTAAAATTGTTGAAATAAAATTATAATTTCTGATTTAAAAATGGCTCAAATGGTTTTGAATCGTGAAAATTTGCCATATAAGAAATTTTGCCATCTCTGAATCTAAAGTAATTCATTACGTCGGCTTCGATAGGAATACCAGCAGCATTTGCAGCAGAAATATGGGAAACAACTGCACCTTGATCACCATCAACTAAGATATGTTTAGGAACATTTTGAAATTTAGAATAAGCTACTTTCATACCTCCCATCATAGGTCTTAAGGTTGCCAATCCTTCAATATGTCCGGCAAGTTGCTCGTCCATAACCATGTCATCAGTGAATAAATCACACCATTGATCCCATTCCCCTGCATTAGCATATTTATAATAAGCTTCTATTATTTCTTTGTTAGACATTTTTACTCCTAAATAGTTAAAAATAAATTACAATTTTGCAGAACCATCGTGGTATTTTAATTCATCTACGGTATATTTAGTAATCACAGGTTTACCAGTTTTTGCCGATCTTTTAAGACTCCAGGTTTGATAAGCATCAAGCTTTATTCTGTCGCTGAATCTTGCCGGGGGAATCCATCGGCTTGCTTCCCATTGAACAACAACTTTAACTTCGGCAGTATTACCATTAATTGTTGGTTCAACCACTTTGACTATATGGACTTCGTCAAAGAAAATTCTGATAACTCCTTGATACCAAGCTTCAAAACTTGCTAAGCCCTGCAAAGTAGCTTCCGGGAATACCATATAAAGTTCTTCATCTGAAAGCATATGAATAAAATCTACTTGAGGTGCATGAACGTCAAGATAATTATACCATGCTTTTGCAAATTCTTCTATTTCTGCTTTATTTAAAGGTTCTAAACTCATTTTTTCTCCTTATTTAATATTAATTTGTTTAACACCAGAATAATGTCTGAATATTTTGCCGTTCTTTAAGTAAAATGCATCATAGACAACACCTGTTACAGCGTTTGTTTCAATGGTGGCTTCGAAAAATATACTGTCATCAGTTTCAACAAATTTATCGGTCGAAACAACCTTCAGTCCCTGGAGGTTCTGAAGATAGATCTTGAAGTATTCTTTTAATGCTTTTGCTCCTGAAATTATGATTGGAGGATCTTGAGATATATTAATCAAAGTTGCATCGTTATCATAATTATTGTCAATTAAAGCATCAGCGTCGCCTGCTATAATATATTTTAGCTGATTTTCGTATAAGGCTCTTTTATCTGTCATAGTAACTCCTAATATTATTAAAAAAAACTATTGTCCACATCTAACACCAATTAAATCTGGTCTAACTTCGCTTTCGAGGACAAGGTCAATTAAAAAAGGTCCATTGTGGGCAAGCATTTGTTCGATAGCTGACTTAATTTGCTCAGGCTTTTCCACTCTTAAAGCTGGTACGCTCAATGATTCACTTATTTTATCAAATCTCAAAGGGGGATAAGACAAATCAAAGCTTAATGGAAAATCATGTTTTGGAATTTCTCTTTCCTTCCAATATTGGGTAACATTAAGTTGTAATAATTTGTATGAAGCATTATTACAAACGACAAATTTTGCATTGATATTATGTCTTACAGCAGTCCACAAGGCTTGTATAGTGTACATTGAGCCACCGTCACCAGTGAAACCAATTACTAACTTATCAGGATTTGCAACTTTTAAGCCCATTGCTCCGGGGATGCCAACACCCAATGAACCTCCTCTGGTTTGGAAAAAAGAGCCCGGTTTTCTTGGTGGTATATACCTTGTCAAAGCTGGCGATGAAGTCAAGGCTTCATCAAAAATTATTGTATCTTCCGAAATATGTTTCGAAAGTTCTACCATGAAAGCCTCGGGTTTCATTGGTGAATTGCCAAGTATAATTTTATCCTGTTCTAATTCTTGTTTTAATTTGTTTTCTTTGGCTGTTTTAAGATTATCAAGTCTTTCTCGTGCAGCATTTTTTTGTTCATTTGTCATAATAGCATTCAAGCCATTTATTAGCTCTTTCATTGCGAGCTTTGGGTCACTTACAGATGCTAAATCAACTCGATGATTCTTAGCAATTTCATAAGCATTCAAATCAACATGAATTACTTTGGCATCTTTTGAGAAAACATTTTCAAGGTCAGGAAATACCTCGGGAAGCATATAAGTTCCAACAATCAGAATAACATCCCCTTTTTCACAAATTGGTTTACTAAAAGAGCCGAACATATGTCCTGTAGTTCCTTGATAGCATGGATGAGTATAGTCCATACAAAAATCTCCAACATCAACGCCATAAACCTCTGCACCAAGAGTTTCCGATAATATTTTTAATTCTTCAGTGGCTTGTGAGTAAGCTACACCATCACCCATAAATATAACAGGATTTTTTGCATCAAGAAGAAGTTTAGCTGACTCATTAACAAATGAGTCATCGGGTTTAACTCTTGTGGAAGGAATTGTGGTTGGATATACATCTTCAAAATTCATTTCATCAAGAATATCCATAGGAAGGCAAATGTAGACAGGTCCCATTGGGGGCGTCCCTGCAATTTTGATTGCTCTTCTCAATGTTCGTAATAAGGATCTGGAATCGGTAACCATTGTTGAATATTTGGTTACAGGTTTTGCAAATGCAACCAGATCACCTGCCATCTGGGCATCCATGTTTAGATAGCTTATACCTGCATCACCACCAATGATTACTAAGGGTGAGTGTCCTCGATAAGCTTGATAAATAGCTCCAATAGCATTACCAAGTCCGGGAGTACTATGGATTTGGACCAAAGTTGGCTTCTGGGTATATCGAGCATATCCATCGCCCATCATCACTGGAACACTTTCCTGCAATGTAAGGATATACTTCATTTCAGGATAATCCCATAGGGCATCCAGAAAACCTTGCTCCACAGTACCCGGATTGCCGAACATTACATTCATTCCATCAGCAAGAAACTGCTCGATTATTTTGAATCGTCCGGGTTTACCAGCCATATCTTTTTAATCCGTTATCTAACATATTTACTAATTGGTCTCCAAATTCATAAGAACATTGAAGCGAGCGAGCTGTAATAAATGGATAATCAACAATAACAGAAGTTTCTTTGCCGAAGTTACCGTGAAATTGACCTTGAGGTCCCACTGCATCGGCTAACATAAATTCCAAACAATAAGGTGGCGGACCCATATTTAAATCGGTATTTAGGAAACCAGTTCCATCAAGGTAATCATATTCAAGGCAGTGACCTGTAACATGCTTCCCTAAAATAATTGATTTTCTTTCATTGAAATCACGAGCAAATAGCAAACAGGTAACACCATAACAAATAGCTGCAATTGGTTTATTTGCTTTATGAAATGCCAAAATTACCTGATGAACTCTTGAGTTATTAACCATATCAATAATAGGACCGCTTCCGCCAACAAGCAAAATAGCATCATAATCTTCAACTAATTTTTGTTGAGCAATTTTTACCTTTTTGAAATAATCTTCGAATTCTCTCAAAAAATTTGCAGCTGCAAAATATGGTCTTTGTGGAAAGATTTCTGCCAGATTCAAGGGATGATGTAATTTATCACTTTCTTCTAATGCTTTTACCTTTGCAGCATCTTCTGGAGTTGTTACAGGATAACCTAATGGTGGATCCATGTAAGTTGGATCATAACTTGGAGGAAGGGCATGAGGAATTTTACCGAAAGGAGTTACAAAATCTAATTTATAACCAGCTGCTTCTAACTTTTCCATTGGACCAACTAACTCTACTCCCCAAAAGCCGTATTCAGAGAGAATTGTGAACACCTTTTTTGTAGCCATAGTTTTTCTCCTATTAATTAATTAGAAAATTTTTTTTGTCTAAGTTTTAAATAGAGCTAATAATATTTGATCAATTTGAATCTATTTTGTTTGTTATCCCGAGAGTAGCTCAGAACGTCCATCATTTTCTTAATCATGAATATACCTAAGCCACCTATTGGTCTTTCTTCTACTGGTGCATTAATGTCAGGTTCAAGCCTTTCGAGTGGGTTGAAGGGAATTCCATCATCAATTAATTCAATGGAAACACCTTTTTGATCAGTTAAAGACTGAATAATGACTTCTAATTCACCGTTTTGGTCTGGATAAGCATATTTTAATACATTAACAATAGCTTCTTCACCAGCAATTAAGATATCATTCAATGTTTTCTTTTCGCTAATCTCATCTTCAATCTGAGATTTTAGAAAGTCCATAAAAGCATCAAAATTTTCCATTGATGCACTTAATTTCAGACTTGCCATATAATTTTTTTATTAGTTGATAATTTTTAGTCCTGATAAGTGTCCTGAATAAACAGGAAATTATCCATACCAGTCATTTTAACTACATCAAGAATTGTGCTATTTGCACCAACCAGATAAACTCGAGTATCCGTTCCGATTTTTTGCTTAGCAAAAATGATAACCCTTAAACCGGCACTTGAAATATATTCAAGGTCATTTACAAAGAAGACAACTTTTTGAATATCCTGACCAATTAATGTTTTCAGTTCGTCTGACAGTGCACCGGCATTCGAGGTATCAAGCCTTCCGGAAAGAGTAATTTTGGCAGTTCCATTTTCGATTTTGATGTTAAATAATGATTCCATTTAAACCTCTAATAAATTTAATAATTAATAAAATTTAGAATTTCTAAGCAAAAAATTGAAACAACTATCTTCCTACAAGTATAGTTACCGATCTTGGTCCTACTAAAATTTCATTTTGATTTTCTAATATTGGTTCATAGCCTGGTTCACAAATATCGAACGGCGGTTCGACGTCTGTGTTAGAAAATATATACCACGACATCCCAGCGGGTAAGGATGGAATTTGAAAACCATGCATTTCCCAATGTAAATTCATAGCTACATATATATAATCATCTTCAACCATTCCGTTTTTAGCATGTTTTCCGCATAGCAGAAAGGCAATTGTTCGGCTCCAGTCGGAGTAATCAACATTCCAGGCTTGGGTTCCATGCCATGAAATATCAGGATAACCACTACCAACATAATCTCTATGCTGAAAATGTGTGTTATTCCTCAAAACAGGGTGTTTGAATCTAAATTTAATGAGTAATTTTACAAAATTATGCAAATACTGATTTTTTTCGAGAAGACTCCAATCAAGCCATGAAATTTCATTATCCTGACAATAAGCATTGTTGTTCCCAAACTGTGAGTTTCCGAACTCGTCTCCGGAAAGTATCATTGGCACGCCCTGACTGACAAGTAAAATAGAAAGAGCATTTTTGATTTGCTTGACTCTTAATCTATTTATCCAATAATTTTCTGTTTCTCCCTCCCATCCGCAATTCCAACTATGATTATCATCACCACCATCACGATTATCCTCTCCGTTTGCTTCATTATGTTTATGATCATAGGAAACAAGATCCATCAGAACAAATCCGTCGTGACAGGTTATAAAGTTAACTGAAGCACAAGTTCCGCCGCCATGCCATTTATATAAATCAGGTGAACCTTCTATTCTCTGCTGAACTACTCCAAGCATCTTTTCATCTCCTTTGATAAATCTCCTTATATCATCTCTATATTTTCCGTTCCACTCAGCCCAACGACTTCCTCCCGGGAATGAACCAACCTGATATAAACCGCCAGCATCCCATGCTTCAGCAATTAATTTACATTTTCCTAAAATTGGATCATAAGCTAATGACTCTATTAAAGGTGGATTGCTCATCGGCGCACCATTTTGATCACGTCCAAGAATAGCAGCAAGATCGAACCTGAATCCATCAATATGAAATTCTGAAGCCCAATATCTCAGGCAATCAAGAATCATGTTCCGGACTATTGGATTATTACAATTCAAAGTGTTTCCACAGCCGCTGAAATTCATATAATATCCGTCGGGCGAAAGCATATAATAAGTTTTATTATCCAAGCCTCTGTAAGAAATGTATGGTCCCATTTCATTGCCTTCGGCAGTGTGGTTGAAAACTACATCCAAAATCACTTCGATACCGTGTCGGTGAAATTCTTTGATCAAAGACTTAAATTCATCCACCTGCATCCCAAATTTACCGGATGCTGCATATCCTGCTTTTGGAGCAAAAAAACCAAGGTTACTATAACCCCAATAATTGAGTAGTTTTCGTCCATTGATTTCACGGCTGTTTTCGAATTCATCAAATTCATGAATAGGCATTAGTTCAACGCAATTTATACCAAGGACATTGAGATAAGGTATTTTTTCCTTTAAAGCAGAAAATGTTCCAGGATGTTTTGTATTGGAAGAAGAATGTCTGGTAAAACCTCTGACATGCAGTTCATAAATTATTAAATCTTCCATTGGTATTTCAAGAGGTCTGTCTCCTTCCCAATCAAAATCATCAAATACAATTCTTGCTCTGTGTTGATACATATCAAACCAATCAGGATCTTCTCCCCAAACATCTCTCCCTCCTATTAATTTTGCATAGGGATCCATTAATATTTTGGTTTTATCAAATCTATGACCCTCATTTGGAATCCAGGGTCCATCCATTCTAAAACCGTATTCAATATCTTCATAGTCGAGATCGAAAACAACCATCGTAAATACATTACCAATCCTAAATTCATCAAAAAAAGGTATGATGGCAAACGGTTCTTTCTCTCTTTTCCTGAAAAGAACCAATTCGCAAGAATAAGCAGCCCTTGAAAACACGGAAAAGTTTACGCCATTCGGTACAATTGTTGCACCGAAAGGTAGCGGCTTGCCTGGTCTCAATTTGAATTCTCCAAAAGTATGTGTTGGA
This sequence comes from Candidatus Kapaibacterium sp., assembly GCA_938038165.1. Lineage (GTDB taxonomy): Bacteria > Bacteroidota > Ignavibacteria > Kapaibacteriales > UBA2268 > CALHRB01. The sequence continues at coordinate 12,805 of CALHRB010000332.1, forward strand.
AAAGAATCAACCTGTATCATTTATTTATTCCTCGTTTAAAGCTTTTAAAGCATCATCTGTATCAGAGTAATTTTCATACATCCTGTCAAATCCAGTCATTTCCATAACTTCTTTGACTTCTGCTAACAATCCTGCGATTACACCTTTTCCACCTTTTGATTTTAATGTCTTTGCAATCACTAATAGCAATCTTAAACCTGCACTTGATACATAATCACACTCAGCCATATTTATAATAATTTTTGTTCCTGATTGCAAGAGCGGGATTAGCTCTTCTTGTGCTTTTGGCGATGTATTACCATCAAGACGACCTTTTACGTTAATTACTTTTATATTGCCAATTTCATTAATAGATAATTCCATTTTTATAATCTCGAATATTGTATTAATGGTCAAATTTGTGTAGTAAAAAAAATTATTTAGGAACAACCCTAACTTTGATTTTTGGTCTGTAGTTTAAATTAGGCAACTGAACAGTCAAATTTTCAGCATCAAAGTTCTTCCAGGGATTATTATCAACCCAGACATCAGAAATATAAATGCTCCCAGGAGGTAAAAGATCTGGAGAAACTCGCAGAACTCCATCATGGAAACCATTTTCAAGTGGTTTGAAATAGAGATCAAGAGGTTGTTTTGTAAACAACAAGTTAGTATAAGTTTGAGCAAGATAACATAATTCGATTGAGTGATAACCGCTCATTGAATGACTTCCTTTCATTCTTTCAGTTCCAAGCAAATATGGAAGTCCGTTTGCTAATACGTTGAAATAAACAGCTCCGTCGATGTGATCAAGGAAAAAGGCGTTATAAAATGCAGCACTTTCTCTTCCATACTTTAAATACATTTCATCTTTGAGAATACCCCAAAGTATCTGATAAGCTAAAATCGCCTGCTCTTGCTGCCACCAAGCTTTTCTATCATGCCATGCAAAACGATGAAACTCTTCTCCCTCCTTCAAATATCTTTCCATTACGTCATACCAGCCGCCTCGTTGAATATCCATACCAACTTTGGGCATAATTTCAGCTATTTTTTTTGAAAAATCTATGTATTCCTGCTTTGGACTGACACTGTTAACCCTCATTAAATTCCACGCAATTTTCAGGTTATGACCAACTACTGCTCTATTTTGTTGCCAGCCCCATTCCAAATCATGAGACCAGTCTTCAAAAAATCTTTCATTGACAAATGGACTATGATCATAGTCGGGGAAGTATTTGGTTATACAGTCAGCACAATATGTTAAAAATTCTTTGTATTTTTCATCTCCAGTAGCTAATAATAAGTTGATAAGATAAGCAGGAGCATGGTCTCCAACAGAATTCCAATTTTTTCTTCCTTTGTTATGCCCCAAACTTTCGCTTCTTGGATCAAGAGTTATAGGATCAATATGAGAGAAGTAACCTTCCTTTTCTTTATCAAGGAAAAATCTGTCAAAAAGATCAATTGTCATTTTGATATCTTTCAGAATTGCTGGATCGCCATTGCATCTATAAGTTTGTGTTGGTCCAGCTAATGCATAAATCTGCTCATACATAGGAATAGCATCATAGTCATCTCCAAATTCAGAAGCAAAGACTTTATGCTCTTTCTCGCCGGTCTTATCAATTCCATGATACCAATAAACAATATTTTCGTCTAAATCGTAAAATCTCATGTGTTCCCTGAGATAGAGAGTTCCTTTCTCGGCTGCCTCAAGATATTTGTCTTCTCCTGTCAATAAAAATGTGGAGGCAAATCCATATATTAATCTTGAAATAGTATCAGTTTCCTGTCTGATTGTTCCAACTTTTTCACCTGATAAACCAATTGTTGTCCTGTAATTTCTGTAGTCAATATGATTTTCATCGCCAAAA
>CALHRB010000333.1 GCA_938038165.1 Candidatus Kapaibacterium sp.
TTTTGAACAAAACTTATACTGCTATTTGTGCAAAAATTAATGAATCCGGCAGATTAATGTATAACCTTGCCACTGATGTATATAGTTTTGGAATCAAGTTATCAGAAGAAAAGGACCTCAATGTAGGATTTTTTTTGGATAATATTTTGACTGATTTGAGTGTAGATGAATTAATAAATTCTGATAAATTCTATAAACACGTTCAAGATTTAGAAGTTAATTTCAAACTTTTATTTACAAAAAATGGACTTGTAAATAAAAACCTGAAAAAGAAAAGCAAAATGATTGATGAAGAAGAATCTATTTTGAATATTTATGGAGAAAAATTATTAAACCTGCTAAATTTTCTTAAAAATATTAACGACTTTAAAATTGATGAAAAAGTAATCGAGTTCTCAAGAACTCTTCTGGAAATTGTCAAAGATGTAAATGAATTAGTTGAAGAAGAAAAACAGGAAATCAATGGGTTGGACTTTGACGATTTATTGATTAAAACCAGAGAATTGCTGAAAAACAAATATATATTGGGAAAGGTAAGAAGGAATATTGATTATCTCCTTGTTGATGAATTTCAGGACACAAATTTTATTCAATATGATATCATTAAAGACATTATTACCGAATTAGCTGAAGATAAAATCGAACCCATCACAACTCAATTATTTATTGTTGGCGATGCAAAGCAAAGCATTTATGGTTTTAGAAATTCAGATGTAAGGGTTTTCAATCAAGCCTTGACAGACATAAAAAAAATTAATCAAAAGAAATTAGAAGCGGCACTAATTAGTGATTACTTTGATTTGGGTAACCAATTTGAAAAAGCACAGAACGAAGCAGAGGCGCAAGGTGATATAAAGCTAACAGCTACATTCCGACTTCAGCCAGTAATAGCATCTTTTGTTGATATAGTTTGTGGAAATTTAATGAAGGGTTCTGATAATTTATATGATATTAAATATGAACCCTTCATTTGTGCAAGGAATATAGAATCTGTTCAGAATAATATAGACTCAGAAAAAAAATGGCAGGGAGCAGTAGGTTTTTTAATTTCAATTCAAAAGTCAAACGATGATGATGAAGATTCTGAGGAATCAACAGATGAAGCTGAAGCCATCACAAAATTTATATTGAATGCTGTTAATGGTAAAAATCCGCTTCAAATTATGGACAAAAATGGAAATATGAAAAATGTTCAATATAAAGATATTGCGGTTTTATCAAGAAAAAGAGCTGGATTTTCTTCACTTGCAGAATCATTTCTTAATTATAACATCCCTTTTGTTATTCATAGCGGAAGCGGTTTCTATCAAACTCAGGAAATTACAGATATCATCTCTTTTCTAAAATTCATACATAATCAAAATGATGACTTATCTTTGGTAGCATTACTGAGATCTCCTTTCTTTGATATAGATGACATAACATTATTGAATTTATCAAGAATAAAGGGAGAAACTTACTGGAAAAAATTACAAAACTACACAGAAAAAGAAAACTTTGATATATACTCAAACACACTCAGAGCATATTCGATTTTAAAAAAATATATAACTTTAACAGATAGGATTCCAATTTATAATCTAATCGGTAAATTTTTGCAAGATACTGCTTGGTTCGGAACTTTAAATAATAAATCCGGTGAAAAACAAAAAGTGGCAAATATTGAAAAATTCATGAATTTCACTCGTGATTACGAATCAAGAGGTTTCAGAAATTTTTATGATTTCATTAACGAAGTTAATTTTATAAGCGAAAACGAGATTGATGAGAGTGAGTCAGTGCTAATAACAGACGAAGATGTCGTAAACGTAATGACAATTCATGCTTCAAAAGGATTAGAATTTCCAGTAGTTATTTTACAGGGAACTAATTCTGATGTTAAGAAAAATGAAAAATTTATTGTCTCTTCTGAATTAGGGCTGTGGTTTCCTGTTCAAATGCAGAATGAAAACAATTTTTTGGAAGAATGTGTTTCACCTTCTTATTTAATAGCAAAAGAGGAAAGAAATAATATCGATCTGGCAGAACAGAAGAGAGTCCTTTATGTTGCTTTGACAAGAGCCAAAGATTGTTTAATCATTTCTGGTAAATTAAAATTAAAGAATCAAGGGGAAATTATAAAACCAACTGGTTTTCTTAAAATGATTATTGAATCATTAAAATTAGATATTAATGATTTTAGATATTCAGAAAAAAAAGAACTTACCAATAATCTAAAAATACTCGTAAATAATTATCCCGTCGAAATTCAACATATTTTTTATGTCAATAATATTCAGAATAATAATGAAATAAAATATGTCGCTCCCAAAGAAAACAAAGAAGAATTTGATCGAATTATAAATTTAAAGGAAATATCCTCTCAAATAGAATACTTGAACTTTTCCCCATCAAAAATTCAAAATTTTAATGATAATGAAATATATTACAGAAAAAAATATCTTCTTGGTTTGCCTGATGAAAGCGAAGGCAATTTTGTGTTTTTTAAGGACGATGAACCTGACGAAACGAGCGGAACGATTTACGGAACCCTATTTCATCAAGTAATGGAAAAAATCAGCAACTGGCTGAAAAGCAATCTTGAAATAAATATTAGTGAATTAAAAAAAATAATTGATGGATTAATCCCTTTTAATTTGATAAATTCAAAAAATTTGGCTGAAAATCTGTTTCTGGAATGTGAAAAAGTTGCAAATACCAGATTTATCAGAGATAATTTTTCAAATATAATTGCCGGAGAAACCGAATATTACCTTACAATGCCAATAAATAATGATTTTTTGGAGACAAAAATAGATTTACTTTTGAAAAACGATGAAGATTACTTTGAAATTTGGGATTGGAAAACTAATACCATTAAGGATAATGAACACAAAAAAAGATTAATTACTCATTATGAATTACAGATGAAGATATATGCTTTTTTAATTTCCAGGATCTATAACCAGAAAGAATATATTTCAAGGTTGCTTTTCACAAAACTTGCCGGTCATAACGTTGAAGAAAATGAGTGGACCCATAAATATATCTGGACAAAAAACGAATTAGATCTCTTTGAAAGTGAGTTGATTGAAAAAATTGAAGCAATTCCAAGATTTTGATTGGTATTGTTTTTGACAGAATCTAAAAAATTAACCCATAAAATTAATAAAAAAAATTAGTTAAATGAAAATTGCATTAATAACTGGGATTACAGGACAAGACGGTTCATATCTTGCAGAATATTTGTTAAACCTGGGTTATGAAGTTCATGGTTTAATACGAAGGGCAAGCACTTTTAACACCCACAGAATAGAACATTTATACAAAGATCCCAAAAATTATCCAGAAACCAAACTTAAGTTGCATTATGGCGACCTTTCAGATTCCGGACAGCTGACAGACTTAATTTATAATATTAAACCTGATGAAATCTATAATCTGGGTGCTCAAACGCATATTAGGGTTTCTTTTGATATGCCCGAATATACTGGCAATGTTTCTGCACTTGGAACGGTGAGACTTCTCGAATCAATAAGACGAAGCGGAATAAAAACGAGGTTTTATCAGGCTTCCTCATCAGAAATGTTTGGCGACAGTCCGCCGCCACAAAACGAGCAAACACCCTTCAGACCAAATAGCCCATATGCTATATCAAAATTATATTCATATTGGACAACAGTTAATTATCGTAGAGCATATAATTTATTTGCATCAAATGGTATTTTTTTTAATCACGAAAGCCCAAGACGTGGAGAAATTTTCGTTACAAGAAAGATTACTAGAGCTTTAGCTCGTTTGATAAAAGGCTTGCAAAAGAAACTCTTTCTTGGAAACATTGAGGCTAAACGTGACTGGGGTTACGCACCGGAATATATTGAAATTATGCACAGAATCTTACAGTTGGACTCACCTGATGATTTTGTCGTTGGAACCGGTGAAAGTCATAAAGTATCGGAATTTCTTCAAATTGCCTTCGAATATTGTGGGATCGAACTTGAGTGGAAAAGGCAGGACGAAATTTATTCAGGTATTATTAAAAGTATCGAAAATTCAGTCTCGGATTACATAGAAATCGGACAAGAAGTTGTTTCGTTCGATAAAAAATATATACGACCGGCTGATGTTCATGATTTAGTTGCTGATTTTTCCAAAATAAAGAAGATTCTGAACTGGGAACCTAAAATCAAATTTAAGGACTTAGTAAAAATTATGTGTGACTTCGATTTGATAGCTGTGGGCTTAAAACCAAAAATGGAAGGTATCAAAAAATTAGAAAAAATTGGGTTTAACTGGACTAAGCACAATTAATATTTTGTTCATTATGACATTTAATTTTAATAAGGAATCTAAAATTTATGTTGCCGGTCACAGAGGTTTGGTCGGCTCTGCCATCTTAGATTTATTAAAAAAGAGAGGCTACCAAAATTTAATCTATCGGGAAAAGGAACAACTGGATTTAAGAAGACAAGCAGAGGTCGAGGCATTTTTTAACAAGGAGAAACCTGAATTTCTTTTTATTGCGGCTGCAAAGGTTGGCGGTATTCTTGCCAATAAGACTTACAAAGCTGAATTTATCTATGATAATTTGGCAATTAGTTCGAATTTGATTAATTCAGCCTATTCTTGTGGCGTGAAAAAGTTAATTAACCTTGGTTCTTCGTGTATTTATCCTGCGGATGCCCCCCAGCCACTGAAAGAAGAATACCTTTTGACCGGTAAACCCGAAAAGACTAACGAACCTTATGCGATAGCCAAAATTGCAGGTCTAAAATTGTGTCAGTTCTATAACGAACAATATGGAACTGATTATCTTACCTTAATGCCGCCCAATCTTTATGGTTTAAATGATAAATTCAATTTGGAAACTTCTCATTTTATTCCGGCAATCCTCAGGAAATTTGCTCTTGCCAGAGCATTACAGGATAATAATTTTATTTTTATAAAAAAAGATTTAGTGTTACATCCAATTGGTTTTGGCTTAGATTATAATTTGGATTTAACCAGAATTGAAAAAATTGAAGAACTGCTTGAAAAACTCGGAATAACGAGAGAATATATAAAATTGTGGGGGAGCGGCAAACCAAGGCGTGAATTTCTTGCAGTTGAAGATTTGGCTGATGCTATGCTATACTTTATGGAAAATGTAAGTTTCAGGGATAGCGGTGAATTTGTTAACATTGGTTACCAGAGAGATTATACAATTGCCGAAGCAGCTGATATAATGAAAAAGATAACTGATTACAAAGGGGAAATAGTTTTTGATGAAACTTATCCCGATGGAGTCTTCCAAAAAAAACTTAACACAATCAAAGCTGAAAGACTTGGCTGGAAACCAAAAATAAAATTTGAAGATGGACTTCAAAGACTTTACTCATCTGTTTTAAAAAAAATTGGAGAAATTATGACTACGAAAGAGATACTTGAAAAATATAAAACCATAGTAGTCTATGGTATGTCAACCAATCCCGCAAAACCAGCGAATGAAGTTCCTCATTATATGATGGCACGAGGATATAAGATTATTCCACTAAATCCTATGACTGAAGAAATAGACGGGCTAAAATGTTACAAAAGCCTAAAAGATATACCTGATGAAATCGATATTCTTGATGTTTTTAGACGTTCCGAGGATTGCCTTGCAGTAGTCGAGGAAGCTGTTGAACGAAGGAATTCTCGTGGGGATATAAAAGTTATATGGTTACAACTTGGAATTATTAATAATGAAGCCAAGAAATTGGCTGAAGAAAACGGCATTGAGTTTATTCAAGATAAATGCATTAAAATTGAATATAATATTAATTTTTAAACATTTTAGATGAAGACATTCAGGTTTTACTAAAAAAGATCATTTTACTGAAAAATTCTTTATTTCTGTCAATGTAAATAATGATATAAGTTGGATGCCGGCGTTTGAAAGATTTTCCTTTCCGCCGGCTTCTCTATCTATAACACAAACTGCAGAATTAATAACAGCCCCTTCTTTTCGCAAATCTTCAACACTTTTGATGATTTGTCCACCGCTTGTAACAACGTCTTCGACCACTAAAACTTTCATACCGCTAATTTTAATGCCTTCGGCCAGCTTTTTTGTTCCGTATTCCTTGGCTTTTTTACGAACAAAAACCTGTGCCTTGCCTAATTTAATAGATAAAACAGTAGCAATTGGAATACCACCGGTTTCTAAGCCTGCTAATATTTCGAAATCAGTTGGTATAATTTGTAGAAGATGGTTAGCAATTTCATTTAAAAGCAATGGTTGGCACTCGAACTGGTACTTATCGAAATATTCATTACTGACAGCACCTGACCTCAGGACAAATTTTCCGGTAAGATAAGAAACATTAAAAATTTCTTTGGCTAATTCTTCTTTGTTCATAATTTAGTTTATATGTCAGCATATAAAAAGACTGCGATGGCAATAGCAGCAATACATTTATTTAAGTCCTTCGGGTCAATTTTGTCAGGAGTATCAGAATCTGCGTGATGATACCAAAAATATCTGCCGCTGTCATCAGTATTGAAGGTCATTGCGGGGATTCCAAGTTTGTGCATTGGGTCAATATCAACTCCCCAACCCCCTTTGTAAATCGAAAAATTAGGTTCAACCTGAGCTAAAAAAGGTTGGAAAGTGCTGACAATATCGAACAATGAGTCAGGTCCTCTAAAACCAATAGACTTTGGCGAAAAAACCCCTGCATCAAATTCCAGCATTAAATGGTGCTTTTCGTGTTTATGTTTTTCAGCATAATATTTACCACCTCTTGAACCATTTTCTTCGTTAGCCCACATCACAACCCTTATAGTTCTTTTGGGTTTTAATCCAAGTTTTTTTAATAATTTAACAGCCTGCCATGTTGCAATACAGCCCCCGGCATCATCTTGAGCCCCTGTTCCTGCATCCCAGGAATCAATATGGCCACCGATGGCAATAATTTCTCCGGGAACCATACTGCCTATGATTTCACCCATTACATTATATGAAAGTTTATCAGGTTCTGTTCTTGCTTCAAGAAAAAGGTGAATAACAGGTTCTTGACCACGGTTTTGCATTCTTTGAAGCATTTCGGCATCCTCGAGAGTAATAGCCCCGTGGGGTATTTTCGGGATAGAATCCACATAATCAGCAACTGAACCAGTGTGAGGGAGTTGAAACCCGATTGGACTGACTGATCTGACAAGGCTGGCTACTGCACCTGCTTCAGCGGCTTTCAAGTGTCCTGACCATCTGAATTGAACTGCTTGTCCATAATGAATGAATGGAACGTTATAAACAACGATTTTGCCCTTTGCTTCATTAGCTTTGTTTTGTAAATCTTCAAATGAATTTACAACCAGGACAGGAGCAGTTATTCCTTCTACTGGAGTTGCAATTGAACCACCATAGCTCATGAAATTCATTTTGGATTTGCGTGGAGAAATCAGACTGCAGGATTCATTTCCTCTGATCCAGACAGGAACCATAACTTCATCCCGTTGGATGTTATCAAGCCCATCTGATTTCATTTGTTCGGTAATCCAGTTTAGAGCCTTCTCGAGATTGTCGCTTCCGCTTAATCGCGGACCAAAGGTATCGCACATATATGCAAGGCGTTCCCACGCGGAGCTGTCCTTCATTGCTTCATCTATTATCATTCTAACAATGCCAGAGTACTTAGCATCTAAATTTACCTCATTAACCTCGGCTTTTAGGTTTGTCAAAAAGATACAGCCAATAAAAAATATAAGATGAGTATAAGTTTTCACAATAGTACCTCTATTCCGTTCCACTTCCTTTGACTGCTCCCGGCAAATTAGCATCGGGCGGGGAAACTTTTTCACGCCATTCGACTTTGTGGTAACCGGGTCTTTCCTGAATGACCCTTCTGAAGAATTCATCGCCATAACCTACACCCTTAGGGGTTCTGCCATGGTTTTCATTTACGTTATTAATATAACCATCGTTATATTTGAGAACGAGGTCTTGCCAAAGCTTTTGCCAGGTTTTGATTGTCTTGGAAACTTGATTATTAGAGTATTCAGTCAGGAATTCAATTCCAAGTTCAGGGTTTTTATTGAAAAGCTCGACTGCCGCCTTTTCAATAGCAGGTTGATAATCAAAAAATTTGTTTTCCAAAGAACTTTGAACTTCTTGTATGTCTTTGATAATATATGAATATTTTGTATAAGCTAAATTGGCAACCAGATTGAAAATCCAGAATGCTGAATTGATGTCGAATTCAGCAATACTTGCAATACGGAATGTTTCAGGTGGTTTTGTAATAGAGCAGTAAAGTGGCATATATACATTTGAATAATTATCATCAACTCCGTACCAATGAATACCACCAATTTGTCTTGGCAGCCAAGAACGCATCTGAGAAACGAAAGCAAAACCTGTTTGCTGAGTTGAGATTGGTCTATCCCATGCATATTGAGTTGTATCGCCTTCAATTTTCCAGGTTAGTCCCTTCCATCTAACGGGACAGCCGAATGGTCCTGCTTCGATGCCTTTGGTTTGGTCGAATTCAGTGCCTTCGAAATGGTCTCTCATAAGCGAAATGACATCTTTTACGGAAAGTTTTTTATCGGGTTTAATAAAAAGCGGATATGGTTCCGCTCCTCTAACTGCTCTAAAATAATCGGGTGACAAATTAAGCGAAGGTGCGGCTCTTCTGAAAATGCTCCAAATTCTACCTTCGCAAAACAATAATGAACCCGGGTCAGCCGGTGCATAAATATCGGCAAATCTGAAAGGACCATCAGAATCCTTGTAATATCCTTTACTTTTTGCGAACTCAATAACATCCGGAGCATAAATGCAATTTTTGGGATCATTCAGAGGAAATTCTCTAATACGGGGGTGATTAGCATGAGCGGAAATATATCCATCGGGAACTCTCATTGCAACCCAAACAGCGCCGGTTCTGCCAGGTCCTTTACCAATCATATCCATAACCCAAGCTTCGTTTGGGTCGGCTATCGAGAATGATTCACCGGAACTATAATATCCATATTCTTTTACCAGATCTGTCATCACCTTGATTGCTTCTCTTGCTGTTTTAGAACGTTGCAAGGCTATTTGCATCAAAGAGCCGTAATCAATCAAACCTAAAGTATCACGAAGTTCTGAACGCCCGCCAAAAGTTGTTTCGCCAATTGAAACCTGATATTCATTAATGAGGCCTACAACGAGATAGGTGCTGTCAACTTGCTTTATTTTACCGAGATATTTATGGGTATCCCAATCATAAATATCGAGTGAATCCTCTGGATTATGTTTTTTTGATGGTGAGTAATAAAGCCTCTCCATAAAACCGCCGGCATCGGCGTTGTATGATATCATTACTGAGCCATCAACCGATGCACCTTTGGAAACCAATATATTTGTGCAACTTTCTGATCTATAATTAATAAAAAATATAGTACCAATAATCAAAAGAAAATAAAATCTCATATAAAATCCAAAAATTAATTTGACTTTGATTAATATATAAACAAGCTATATAATAAAATTTTACGAGATAATCAAAAAACAATTTTGGTTATATTTCTTTAATGTTTTTTTGTTTAGATTTGATCTTTTTCAAATTAAAATAACAAAAATAATGAGTGAAACAGTAAAAAAATTGCTAAATGATTCAAAAGCAGCCCGATGGGGCGCCCTTTTGGTTGTCTCTTTTACAATGTTTGCTGGATACTATTTAGCCGATGTTATGGCTCCACTGAAAGGTTTGCTCGAAAATCAACTAACCTGGAATAGTGCTGAATATGGTTTTTTTACGAGTGCTTATGGTTGGTTTAATGTTTTTCTTTTCTTCCTAATTATAGGGGGAATCATCCTTGATAAAATGGGGATCAGATTCACTGGTTTGGGTTCAGCAGCGGTTATGGTTCTTGGAACTGCAATAAAATATTGGGCGATAACCACTAATGCTTTAGATGGAGAAATCATTCTTGGGGTAAAAGCTCAGGTGATGTTAGCTGCCTTGGGATATGCAGTCTTTGGCGTTGGTGTTGAAATTGCAGGCATTACTGTTGCAAAAATTATTGTAAAATGGTTCAAAGGAAAAGAATTGGCTCTTGCTATGGGATTACAATTGTCAATAGCAAGACTTGGAACTGCTGTCGCATTAGCCACAACTCTTCCGATTGCACATGCTTTCAACGATTTGTCTATGCCTATTCTTATCTGTCTGATACTCCTATCAATTGGTTTCCTTGCTTTTTTTGTCTATACTTTTATGGATAAAAAGTTAGATAAATCAATTCAAGAAAACAAAATAACTTTGAATGAACCAACTGAAGAGGAATTCAAAATCAACGATATATGGTTTATTGTAAAAAATAAGGGGTGGTGGTATATTGCTTTATTGTGTGTTCTCTTCTACTCAGCTGTTTTTCCATTTCTTAAATATGCCACTGATTTAATGATTCATAAATTTGGGGTTGAAGAAAATTTAGCCGGTTTAATTCCAAGCTTGTTACCATTTGGAACAATATTATTAACACCTATTTTTGGAAGCATTTACGACAGAATTGGCAAAGGTGCAACAATTATGATCATTGGTGCTTTATTGATATCGCTGGTTCACCTGATTTTTGCAATTCCGTTTTTCAATCACTGGATTTTAGCTATTATTCTTATATTGCTTCTTGGCATTGGTTTTTCTCTTGTACCATCAGCAATGTGGCCTTCAGTACCGAAAATTATACCCGAGAAACAGTTGGGAACTGCTTATGCTTTAATCTTCTGGGTGCAGAATTGGGGTCTCATGGGAGTTCCCTTGCTTATCGGCTGGGTCCTGAATGAATTCTGCATCATAGGAACTACAGTAGTTGATGGAGTTACCATAACAAGCTATGATTATACACTCCCAATGATTATTTTCACTGTTTTTGGCTTTCTTGCTGTTTTATTAGCTTTTCTTCTAAAGATTGAGGACAGGAAAAAAGGCTATGGAGTTGAAATGCCAAACATAAAAAAATCATAATATTAAGGAAATGATGTTATGGCTTAAAAAGCATGGAATAGTACCTTTTACTTTAGTTTAATCCTTTTACTATGTTGCGAGTCAAATAACCCAAGAGGCTGTTATTTCAGATTTTAACTGTTATATTATGATTTCTTGCGATAGATATCATCACAGTCTATATTATGTTGGAGACTTCTTTCCCTCAAAAAAGGCTTCTCCATAATTATCTTCAAGAATTTTTTTATTTATTGTTATCAGGCAATTTTCAATGGAGTTCTGAATTTTTTGAGATGAATCCACTTTTTCATTTTTTGTTGAGATTAGCTTTCCAAAATTAAAGAACACAAGAGGTAATCTTTCTTTGAGGAATTCAATTTTGATTCCCAAAGGCAATAAAGATAAGTTACCATCATATTTGCTAATTACTTTTAATATTCCTGGTTGAATGTTTATTGGTCTGTAGAAGTTAGGGAGTAGTTCGCCCTGAGGGTAATAGTTCAAAAGGACTTTATCTTTGCTTTTAAGTATCTCATTAATATAAGTGAATGTTTCAATTATACTTTTCGGGTTTGTCTGATTGATGGAAAATGCTCCGAGTTTAGAAAAAAAATTGTATTTTTCTAACCTTGACTCAAGCATCATTATATAAAACTTCCTTTCAAAATAAATCTTATTTAAATACCATACAAAAAAACCATCCCACCAGCTTGAATGATTTGGCAGGACTATCACTTGTTGGTTATCTTGTATTTCAGGAATTTCTCCGATAAGATTTAGACTTGAGAAAGATTTTCTGAACAGTCGAGTGATATACATTTCAAAAATGAACTCAGCCCATTTTTTATGATTTGCTTTAATCATTTGTCATATTGAGTTTGTTAACACTACTAAAATAGTGGATATTTAATAATATAAAAAAATATTAGGTTATATTTAAAATATTTTTTATATTGCAACACTTTTATTTTAATTATGGAGTAATTTATGGCTAATGGTAATTGTAAATGTAGAACAGGTGCTGAAAGCACAAGCGAAGTTTTAAGCGAAAAAACTTGTGGATGTAGCAGTAATGGTTCAAAAAACCTTTATGCTGCTGATAGTTTCAGCCTCTACAATGAAAGCAGCTCCGAAAATATCTCAACAGCTTCCAGCTGTGGCTGTGGGGGTACCGGTTGCTGCAACTAACCGTAGAATAATTTTTATTTTTTTCATTTATAAGCCGGTTTATCCGGCTTTTTTTCAACAAATGAATTTTTCTTAATATTTTTTTTTATATTGCTATCTTAAATTTTAGATTTTATATTTTAGGAGATTTTATGAAGCTAAAAGTATTTCTCGCATCAATTATCCTTTTTCTTAGTTTGGCTTTCTCAAATCAAAGCAATGCAAAAGAAATCTATTCGAACGCAATATCAGCAAATCCTTTGGGTCTCGCATTCGGCATTTTGAACGCTACGTATGAAACTCTATTATCACCACAAAATTCCCTGACAATCAGCGGTTACTACTATAGTTGGGCAGTAGATTGGGCTGCTTACGGTCTCGGTGGTTCTTATCGCTGGTATATTGTTAAAGAACAAAGTAAAAGAATCATCGAAGGGTTCAGCTTTGGTCCAATGGCATCCTTTTCATTCTGGAGCTGGAGAGGCATTGGAACAGCTGATGGTGGAGCAACGTTGTCAATTGGTATCGAAGGTGCTTATAAATGGGTTTTTGGTGGTTTCGTTGTTGAACCGATTCTCACTATCAGCTTCCCGGTTTCCAGGTTTTCAGGAGCCCCATCTTATCAATCTTACGGTTTAGGTGTTAATCTTGGATATGCCTGGTAAAAATTTTGTTCTTTTTTAAAAAGTTATATTATATAATTTTACTTTTTTCAAATAAATAACCTCCTGACACTCCAAAAAAGAGAAGAGTTACAACTCTTCTCTTTTTTTTATCATTTCAAATATTGCTTTTAAAGGATTGAGATTAAATTTTGATAAAGGAGGCTCGAAAATCTGAATATTGAATGAAATATAAACCTTGTGCTAACTTTGAAACATTAACCTGATGATTGTTTGAAAGTATCAGCATTTCCGAAAAGACACACTCTCCTAAGCTGTTATATATTTTTAAATAGTTTTCTTTTTCAAAAAGTTTGTTAGCTAATTCTTCAACTTCGATAGAAATTGATATGAAATCATTAGCAGGGTTTGGATAAACGTGGAAGAAATTATTTGTTAAGCGGAAGTATTTCTCAACTGATGAAAAGGTTGAATTTGCTTTGCCGGGAGTTCCGAGAAAAATGCTTGCAATCCGCCAATTTTCGCCCCGGTTGTTATCCAAAACTGGATTTGTGAGTTCAATGCTGTAACCGGTACCTTCTGCCCCGAGAGGCCAGGGTAAGGAATTTTTAAATGCTACGGAATCAATTAATTCACCAAAAGAATCAAAAATTCTGATTTGGTCTTTAGTCCCTATGCCAAATGTGAATCCACCAACAAGGTTGCTAACATCGTAGTAGAATTTTTTGAATTCGGTAGGATTTTCAGAAACTACCAAATATCCTCGTGGGGGAATGATAGTATTAGCAGGAAAAGTGTAGATATGAGAATCATTGTCATCTTTGAAAATATATCCCTCTAAATTAAGTTCTTTATTATTTGGATTGTAAAGTTCGAACCAGTCACGACAGTCTTTATCGTTAGATGGCTTGTACATAATTTCGTTAACAACAATAGCTTGTAACTCATCATGGGTTTTGAAAATAGCCATAAGTTCAGTGGAATCCTCCAGAATCAACTTAATATTACTCTGGTTGGGAATATCCTTCTTAGACCAACCGACAAACTCGTAATTATTAGAATTATCTATCTTGATGTCAACAGGGATATCCTTGAAGTAAATACCTTCAAACGGTTCGTTCAAATCCAATAGTAGTGAATTAACCCTAATTTTTAAATTTTTGATATTACTGCTTAATTTCAATTTGGCAGTCCCTGATAGTTTAAATTGTTCAACAAAATGTTGTCTGAGTATTTCGGGTCGTCTCTCGGCAAAATCCAGCATCGCCAGGTGGCTTTCATCTCTGAACTCCATACAATCGGGATGTTTAGCTCTTTGTCTTTGAATTTCACGATTATATAGGTTATGAATACTATCTATCAACTGCTTAACAGGGTGGCTCAAAAAGGTTGTGTTGAGTAAATCGGCTGTTCGATTAAGAAATTTTACCTTGAAATCCGGGTTTTCTAAAACTTTGGAAACAATTTTCGAAAAAAGCCAGCCTGCAGAATCTTTATTAGCAAAAAATCTAAAAACGCAGTCGTTCTCGGGATGAGTTACATAAGCATCAAGACCGAATGACCAGTCGAAATCATTACATATAAACCTCCAGCATTCATCGTACTGCCCAGAATTCCAGGCAATTATGTTATTAAAGGGCCAATCATAATTTGATGTGTACAAGGATAGAATGGTGTAATCGAATAAATTGTTTAAATCCAATTTTCTTTTTATTTCTTTGATTACTGTGCTGTCCTCTATATTCGATTTAAATAAATAATTCAAGAATTTAAAAAGTGAACTGACCGAGCCAGACGTTACTTCGTTAAAATTGCGTATGATATTAACAGAATCTTCAGGAGTATTATATTTAGAAGCAAGGAAGCTTTCGTTTATATGTTCTCTTAAATTATATAGCCCAAAAAATTCCCCATTAATGAAGGACAACAGAGGCTGAAACCTGGCAGAGATTTGGGATGGAATTTTTTTTGCTAGTTCAGCAACAAAAACATCTCTCGAAAATGAGTGCGTCCAATCGCCACTTGAGTTTCTTAACCTTAAAGTTTCATAATTTTTTTGTGATCCTTCGCCAAAAAATTTATAGTTAATATTTTTACTTCCCAAGAAATCTCTGGTGTCAAGTCTGAGAGAAGGTTGAGACCAACCTCTTGCAATTCCGTGCCCAAAGAGCCGCATCTCCATTTGTGAGCTGTATACCAAATTCTTATTGTTATCAATAAATTCAAAGTTGACTGATTCTCTTATATCTTCAAATCTTTTGTCGAACATCCCGGTGCTATCATCGTTAGTTAGATGTTGATAATGACAGGCAATAGAAGCTACAGGCAGGGAAGATGACTCGTTGATAAAAAAAGTTTTAGTTGTTATTTCGCTTGGCAGAAATTTGTCCTTGATTGCTATTGACCGAAGAACAGTGTTTTTGTTAAATTCAAATTCCTCATACTGATATAGTTCTGAATTTTGGGTTGGTATTGAACCATCAAGAGTATAATAAATTTTTTGAGACGAATCTGATTTTATTATTTTAACTTTTAAGGGACTGCTAAACCAGCTTTCGGAAACTGAAAAAGACGGTGCTTTTGTTATTCCGTAAAAAAAACCCGCAACTTGATTTGATTTTGAAGGAGTTCCTTTCTTAAAGTAGTAGATAGAGTCCGTTCCATCCGGGCGTCTTCCAATGGAAACATCAGGGGTAATTTTGGGAAATTCAAATGTATCAATCAATACTCCCTCGGGATTCCAGAGATATAAAGTTTCGCCATCTTCAGATAATTTAAAATTAGTATGGATTTCCTGCGATAAGTATCTTCTACCGGGAAGTTCGGTGTTTTTTTCAAAACTTTGAAGTTTTTTAAAGTCATACTGTTGCCTATTGACTTTTAAATTTCTAAATGAAAAACGAACAAGTCTGTTTTTGTCTGAACTTGCAGTGGCAATGCCAATAAATACATTTTTTGCAGGGAAATATTTTTTACTACTTTGAAGAATAAATCTTTCTTTGTCTTCGCAGAAAGTATAGATAGTGTCAAGAATGCGTTGCATTCTTAGATATCCTGTGCGATTTGGATTATTAAATTGTTGATATTCAATTTTTGGAGTTACAAAAAAAGAATCTCGATAGCAAAACCTATATACATTTGAATAATTAAGATTTTGATAGTAAAGTGCAACGAAAGGAGCTTTATCGTCAAGTTTTTCAGTTACAAATAAACCACAATGTGGCGAGCCGTTTTCGAATGGTTCTATAGAGGAAACCTCGACATAAATCTCAAAATTATCAGAAACCTTTAAGTAATCAAATCTATAACCGGCTAATAGAACGCTTTGATCAACGCCATATCCAGATGATTCAATTATAAAAGCATTTGTAACAACTGTGTCAATTCCACTGGCATATAAGTGAACAAAGGATTTTGCTTTTATTATTGTATCGGGCAGTTTATATGCTTTAGCGTAATCATTCTTATCATAAATCCGATAGTTTTTCAAACTTAATGATTGATTAGTAGGATTAAATAATTCTACCCAATCATAAGATTTATAATCATTATTAAATAAGGACTGAGAGTTTTTGGGCATTAACTCGTTGATTCTAATATCATCGGACTTAGTTTTGGGGACTAAGATACAACAAATAATAAATGAAATTATTAAAGCTTTCAACATCAATTCTCTTTACTATTCAATGTACTTCGTCAAACCAAAAAGAGTTATCAGGATTTGATAAACAAAATTATAACAAAAAAACTGATTAAAAGTTACAAAATCTCAGGAATTAATAAGCTTTATCCCTAATTCTGTTAATTGTTTTTCATCAACAAAGGTTGGAGCTCCATCCATAAGAGACAGTCCGCTTGTTGTTTTAGGAAAAGCAATAACGTCGCGAATGTTTTCAGTACCGCACAAAGTCATAACAATACGGTCTAACCCCAAAGCTATGCCACCATGAGGCGGGGCGCCAAATTTTAAGGCATCAAGCAAAAAACCGAATTTGGCTTCTGCTTCTGATTGACTCATTCCAAGCAAAGAAAAGATTCTGGATTGGACAGAACCATCGTGTATTCTAATGCTGCCTCCTCCGATTTCAGCTCCGTTAACAACTATATCGTATGCCTTTGCTCTAACTCTCTCTGGTTGTTTTTCCAGCAATGCTAAATCTTCATCCATTGGCGAAGTGAAAGGATGATGCATAGATACATATCTTTTTTCCTCATCGTCGAATTCAAGTAAAGGAAAGTCTGTTACCCATAAAAATGAAAACTTATTCGAAATATTCTGAATTATTCCAGTTTGTTTTGCAATTTCGTTCCTCAAAGCTCCCAAAACTGTATAACATCTGAGCTTGTTAGAGGAAATTATCAAAAGCAAATCTCCCTCTTCTGTATTTGATGCAGCAATAATCGAATCTAATTCATTAGTATTAAAAAATTTGGATATAGGTGAATTAATCTCTCCATTTTGCAGTTTCATCCAGGCAAGACCCATTGCTCCGTATTTTTTTGCAAATTCGGTAAGTTCGTCTAATTTCTTTCTTGAAAAGCCAGCGCAACCTTTTGCGTTTATTAATGCAACTTCACCCCCTGAATTAATGGTATCTGTGAAGACTTTGAACTGACAGTTTTTTACTATATCTGTTATAGTAACAATCTCCATCTGAAACCTTGTGTCGGGTTTATCGCTTCCGAACCGAGTCATTGCCTCATAATAACTCAGCCTTGGAAATGGAATTGAAATCTCTAAATTCAATATATCCTTCCAGATTTTTTGGAATAACCCTTCAATTAATTGGAAAATATCTTCTCTGTTTATGAATGACATTTCAATATCAATTTGTGTAAATTCCGGTTGCCTGTCGGAACGCAAGTCCTCATCACGGAAGCATTTGACAATCTGGACGTATCTGTCAAATCCGGAAATCATCAGTATTTGCTTGAAAATTTGTGGTGATTGGGGCAAAGCATAAAATCGCCCTTTGTTAATTCTGCTTGGGACCAAAAAATCTCTTGCTCCTTCAGGGGTTGATTTCATTAGGACGGGTGTTTCAACTTCTATGAACCCCATCGAGTCAAAGTATGAATGAACGGTCTGATAAAGCTTATGCCTTGCAATAAAATTCTTTTGCAAGGATTGCCTTCGTAAATCGAGATACCTGTAACGAAGTCTTAGCTCTTCACTGGTTTCCAAATCATCTTTTATTTCGAACGGAGGCAACTCAGAGCGGTTGATGATTTCAAAATCATTTATTAAAATCTCGATTAAACCTGTAGGAATCTTTGGATTTGGATTTTCTCTTTTTCTTACAATACCTTTTGCCCAGATAACGAATTCGGATTTAAGCTCTTTACTTTTTTCAGCTAATTCCGGGGTTTCGCTTGGTTCAATAACAAGTTGCGTGATTCCGTATCTATCCCTGAGGTCAATAAAAATTAAACCGCCCATGTCTCTTAGGACAGAAATCCAACCATTTAAGGTAACTTCCTGATGCTCATTTTCAATTCTTAGTTCTCCGCAGGTATGTGTTCGTTTTTGAAATATCATAAAGAATTATATGTAATTAATTGAAAAAATAGAGGATAATGAGGGAAAAAAACAAGCAAAAGAAAATAATGTGCATAAATTATTCTTTTGATTTTACATTTTTCTCAAAAAAAGCGAGTGCTTCATCGAAATTGTCGAAAATTGGAATTATAGCATTTAATTTAATTATTTCAAAACCGGATTTAATGAATTTTGGCAATTGAAACACAACAATTCTTCCGTCATAAGCTATTATTTCATTATGGGTTTTTACGATTAATCCTATTGCCTGAGAAGTAAAAAGTTTGACTTTCTCGAAGCTTAAAGCAATTTTTCTTGCTCTTTTGCTAATCAATTCACTGAGAGCCAAAGATAATTCATCGCTCCCATCTTGACTGCCTGTGAATAAACCTTCAAGATATAAAATATTTATGTTGTTTCGAACATCTTTTGTGATTTTTGATTCCATAAATATATTTTAAGATAAAAAAAAACAAATTTAAAAAAAGACAGACTAATTAAAAAATAAAAAACCATCAGCAACCAAATACTGATGGTTTTTTGACTTATTTAATGAAACAATTACTAAACTTTTACATCAAGAAAACCTTTTGCTATTTGATTTTGAGCCACCTGCTGAATTTGCAGAACGGGTTGGGCACTTGACAAAATTTGAAGAATTTGATTTTGGGTGCTTCCTGCATCAATAGTCTGCTTAAAAATATCCTTTTGAATCTCGTTTTGCACAGTTGTGGCGGCTTTTTCGCCAGACTGAGTCTGTTGCTTCTGAATTTTTTCGATAATCATTTTTTACACCCTTCTTTAAAGAATCTAAAATAATTATCGTCAAAAAGTTAAGTTTCTTTAACAAATTGCCGAATAAATGGTTTCCTAAGTTGCAAAAATCTTATTAATTTTGAATAAATAATATTTTATAAATAAATGGCGCATTCGTCTAGCGGTTAGGACGCCGGCCTCTCACGCCGGTAACACGGGTTCGATTCCCGTATGCGCTACATATTCATCACAATATTTCCAGTTTTCAAAGTTGAAATCGGTTCAAACAGCATAATCCATACTTCTTCCTCAGCGACTGACCTATGCTCAACCCCATGAGGAACAATAAGAAATTCGTTTTCGTTCACTTCGATCACTTGATCTCGCAATTCCATCTTGAATTTGCCACTTACCACAAAGAACATTTCGTCTTCCATATCGTGTTTGTGCCAGATGAATTCACCCTGAAACTTCACTAACTTAATGTATTGTCCGTTAAGTTCACCAACAACCTTGGGCTCCCAATATTCCTTAATTTCGTTTAAATGATTAATTATATTAACTTTCTGCATAAAATTTTGAACTATTGTTGAACATCATTATTTTTTCATTTTATGAGTATAAAGTATAATCAATTTTAAAAATTAGTTATCAATCAACCCTCTGCCAGTCT
>CALHRB010000334.1 GCA_938038165.1 Candidatus Kapaibacterium sp.
AAGAATTTTCTATTTCTGCAAGACGCAATGAATTAAGAGGTAATCGATCTACATCGTGGCGTAGGATAAAAAAAGAATTATTCTGAATCGGGTCGGAAACTGCACTATTATCTAAAATATACTCATAAAAAGTCTTACTTACTTCAAACTTTGACTGAAGTGAATTCAATAATTTTTTATAAGTGGTTATTGTAAAATCCATCTCATTTATATCTTGTAATTTAATATTGCCGTCAGACATCTTTGAGCTGTTTTACCATCCCAATATTCCGGTATCATAGGTTTTCGTGTCATTTTTAAAGTTTTAAGATATTCTGTTCTGATGTTGATAATATTATTCCCAACTAAGACACTTGCACCTCCGTATTCCCTTAAAGTAACCGGTCTTTCTGTATTCCATCTCAGAGTCAGACAGGGAGTACCTAAAACAGTACATTCTTCCTGTAAACCACCACTATCTGTTAATACAACCTTTGCCGACATGTTTAATCTGAGCATATCATGATAATCCAACGGACGAAGTAAAGTTATATTAGGAGTTTTTTCAACTTTACTTAATAGCCCGAAATCTTTTAAATTTTTATAACTTCGGGGATGAACCGGCCAGATAATTTGTTGGTGAATGGAAACTTCATAGATAAAAAAATCAACAATTGAAGAAAAAATATCAATATTATCTACATTTGAGGGGCGGTGAATGGTCACTAAAGCATAATTATCATCAATTTCCTTTTTCCCCGAAATATAGTTTCTGATAATAATTTCAAACGGGTCAAGTAAACTTGCCTTATTTTTATTTTCTTCAAGTGTATCAATCATAATATTACCTACAAACACAATTTTTCTTTTATCTACCCCTTCTTTATTCAGATTCTCAATAGCAATTTTGTCTGGTGTTAATAATAGGTCTGAAAGACGATCTGTCACTATGCGATTAATTTCCTCCGGCATGGTTAAATCGCCTGATCTAAGTCCGGCTTCGATATGACAACATTTTACCCATTCTTTTTTTGCGGTGATGGAACATGCTAATGTAGCATTAACATCTCCAACGACAACTACCCAATCAGGCTTTTCTATCTTTAATACTTTCTCAAATTCTATCATGGTCTTTCCTACCTGTTCAGCATGCGTTCCTGAACCCACACCTAAGTTGATATCAGGTTCGGGTATTTCCAGAGATTTGAAGAATGTATCAGACATATTGAGATCATAATGTTGTCCTGTATGAACTAAAATATGATGTATGATATCATTATTATGATTATTAAACTTATGAATCTCCTTAATAAACGGAGCTATTTTCATAAAGTTTGGGCGGGCACCAACAACAGAAATAATTTTCATCAAAATGAAGAGTTTTTATTAAAGTAAATTTTGTATTTCGTGTTTTTTTTCGAGAACTTCAAGGTAATGATTTTAATGCTAAAGATTCATCTAAACTGTTCCCAGAATGTGGGAGATTCATTGATTTGATCAAGAGATGAAGGATAATTTTCTATAAACCAAACCATGAAAGCTGTAACATCTATTTTGTCATTTAGCATTTTATGTCTTCTCTTTTGCCACTCCTCATTTAAATTTGGCATTGCAAGCATTTCATTGAGTTTAATAATAAGCTGACTAAAATTCTCAGGTAAAAAGGCATAGGTCAACTGGAACTTTTTTTCTTGCTCTTCTAGATATGAAATTCTACCAGCGAAAGAATTACACCTAAGCGAGGGAAGACCTAAGACAGCGGCTTCTGAAGTCATTGTCTGACTATCACCTATAAAGATTTTAGCATAAGCTAACAAGGAATGCGTTTTTTCTGGTGAAATCGACAGTTGGTACTGTTTTAATTCCGGTTCGATGTTTCGCTCAGTGGTGATTAAGATTTTACCATAAGGCTTCAGAACTTCAATTAGCTTTAATTTTTGTTCCAAAGACAATCCCTTGACCCCGACATCATGATGAGCTTTAAATACATTGAACCGCATAATAAAAAATGGTTCTCCTTTCTGCAATCCAACCTCATTTAACACCAAAGGATCTGGTGTAAAACGCTTTGGGTGTAAATAAGCTAACTCCATGTAACTAGGGAAGAAAATGGTGTCCTTTCGATTTCTTTTTCCTTTCAGCACATCAGGTGAGAGCAGACTGTCAGCAAATGGGTTAACAAATTTAGTAACCAACGGCTGTACATCATCATCATCATCATCAAATACAACAGATTTAACTTTGGAAATTTTGGAAATATGAGTTACTGTAGCTGAAGTACCTAAAGCCAAATCAATTTGATGCTTGCGACAAATTTGCCACACGAGGTAATCATAATATAGTTGCATTAAACCTTTATTTAAAATTCCGTCAGATTTACGTGGAAGAACAGTATAATTAAATCCATAATGGTTTAATAACTTTCTGACAACCTCAATATCCTTGATTGTCCAAAAAACCTGATGACCTTTATATTCTAATTCTTTTGCCATGTTCCTGTAATAATGTACGTGAGCAGGATGACCAATATCAATTAATATTCTCATAATTAAAATTTAACCTTTTGCCAAACCTTAAAACCAGTTTTTGCCACTTTCATCAGAATGGGATGATGCACTTTTTCATATCTGCCAAACTCAACCATTTCACCGCCAA
>CALHRB010000335.1 GCA_938038165.1 Candidatus Kapaibacterium sp.
TGAGATATTTCTTTATAATATTTCAAGAGTAAAAACTTATTTAACTTTTATACTAACTTTAGGAGTTCCAGGACTGCTTTCACTTTATCTGATATTTTCAGAGAAAAGAAAAAGTATTCCCAAAAACATTCTAATACCTCTTGTCACCGGATTCCTTTTTAGTATTTTACTTTGGGTTTATTCATTATTTGCAGCTTATTCTGACGGAAGGCAACTATGGACTTCATATGCATACACAATAATTCTTTCGGTTTATCTGATGCAATATAATTTAAACAACAGACTGCTTAAGGAAACCGATAATTTAATTGATTCGCAGACAAGCTAAATAAAGGTAACTATAAATAGATTTACTTTTTCACAACTTGAAATGTGTAATATAATTTGACCTTGAATGTTGATTGATAGAAAGATAGTTTTAGCAAAAAAAAACAAGGTAATTATGAAAATCAAGCATTTGCTCCTTCTTGTGAGTATTCTTTCATCAATAATTATCCCACAGCAATATCAGATATTGGAATCAAACAACTCGCACATAACTCTTAAGCTCAACTTTAACAATTATGAAATAAAAGATACCACCATTAGTGGTAGACTTTTTAGTTATGTGAAGACAGATAACTTTTCTGCCAGAAATCCCGGTGAACCTTGGCTACCGTTAATTTCTTTAAATCTTGGGATTCCCTCCGAATCAAATCCTAAAATTAAAATCCTAGATGAGCAATCGGATATAATTAATGATAAGTTTATATTACCATTTCCTGAAGAAGATCCGACAATAGATAAAAGTTTTATAGACAAATTTGATGAAATAATTTATTCCAGGAATGATTATTTTCCATCTTCACACGCCGAATTTATAAATGACTATACTTTCCGCTTCATTCATGTAAAAGTTTTGGGCATCTCACCAATTTTATTTAATCCTGTTACTAAGAAAATCAAGTATACAACTTCTTTAACAATTAAAATAGAATACAATCATTCTGAAAATAAAAATCAGCCAACAATAACAGACCCGATGACAGAGGACTTTGTAAATACTATGTTGATAAATTCAGAGTATGCTAAATTATGGCTAAATAAGTATAATTCTACAGAAAGTGTATTGTCTGATTATTGGTATCAACCCACTTTAAACTACTTCAAAATTTACTTCAAAAAAAAAGGACTTTATAGAATTACATTCGAGGAACTTGTAAATAGTGGTGTACCCATTACTCAAGGTGTTGAAGTTTCAAAATTAGCTTTATACGGTCAAGGAAATATTATTCCGATTGATGTTGAAGATGGTGGTGATGGAATTTTTAATTCAGGCGACTATTTTCAGTTCGTGGGATTCGAAGCACCAGCTTCACCTTTTAGCAATTTGAATATTTATAATAATTCAAATGTTTATTGGTTTACTTATGAAAGTTCTATTGATACTGGAAAGTATAGAATTATTGACGGCGATCCTAGACCTCCAAACTTTTTTGCCTTTACACTTGACTCATATCTGGAGAAAGTGAGATATGAAGAGGATAAAATATTTGATAGATATGGATTGGCAGGTAATGGCAATAGAGATTTTTGGAGTTGGGGCAAAGTAACAGCTAGAGACCGAGCACCTGAAATTGGTTTTGAGACCTATTTTGAGCCTTTCTACAAACATTGGTCAGATTCTCCGTATGTTTATTTAAATGTTAATCTTCACGGTATAAATAATAATATGTACTGCTCGACACATAGAGCTAAAATTTTTCTAACCGATCAATTTATCAGTGAAATATTATGGAATGGACAAAGTGAATTAAATTTTTCAACACGTTTTTACTACGGACAGGATAGTATTAGTATTTATCCAACTGGTAACCGTTTCCAGGTTAAAGTTTATGGCGATGCTTGTACTAATATTAATGATGATGAGATTAGAGTTAACTGGTTTGAATTCCTCTATTGGAGATCTTTAAGAGTTGATTCGAACTATTTTAATTTTACAACCCCACCTAACCGTTTTGGTATTGCAAGAATATGGTTAAGTGGCTGGCAAAGTGATAATGCTAAGATTTATGTCCCATCTAAGTCCAAATTAATTGTAAACCCTGAATTTTACGAACCTTTCAACTCAATAAGATATCTTGATACAGTAATTACTCGAACAGAATATTTTGTAGCTTCAAATAATATATATCTAACTGTTGATTCTATCAGAGCAGATGTTTCTAAATCTGATTTGCGAAGTGTGTCTAATGAGGCTGATTATATCATAATAACTCATTCAAAATTCAGGAACATCGCAGAACAATTAAAGAATTTTAGAGAGACAAACTTTCCTGATACAACAATTCCTAATCCAAGGGTTATGATTGTCGATGTTCAGGATATTTATGATGAGTTTAGCGCCGGATTGCTTGATCCTTATGCAATAAAACACTTTATCTCATATGCCTTCTCAAATTATGTAAGTCCTTCACCTTCATATGTCGTCTTGATAGGGGATATGAGTTATGATTATAGAAAGATATTTCCAAACAGTCGAGAAAATTTTATCCCCTCTATTCCCTATTGGACTTACAATTATGGTCTTGCAGCAAGTGATAATATGTTTGTTGCGGTTGCTGGCTCAGATGTGGTTCCGGATTTAGCAATTGGTAGAATATCTATTGAAGAAATTTCAGAGGGTGAAATAATTTTGAATAAATTGTTCAATTATCCTGCTGATGAATCAAAAGAGTGGAAGCAAAGAGCTTTATTATTCGCTTCTGGATTGAGTGAAACTGATGAAAACAATTTTGGATTCAATGATGCTTCATTGTTATTAGACGATAATTTTATTTCACCTAAAGGATTTACCTCTAAAAAAATCTTTCGATATCCTACCAAACCCAGACATTTTCCTTTTCAGGGTAACACTGCTGAACTCAGAGGCGCCATCAACCAAGGCGGAGTAATTGTAAATTATTACGGACATGGTGGAGGTTATCAATGGGATATGATGTTCTTAAATGATGATATTTATGAACTTCAGAATGGAAATAAACTCCCATTTATTGTGAGTGTAACTTGTTACACTGCTCACTTTGATAATCAGGATGTTTTCGGAGAACAGTTTATTAAAGTTCCTGGTAAAGGTGCAATTGGTTTTTTTGGAAGCTCTGGATTGACCTACTGGGGTCCGGGCAAAGAAATAAATGAAAAAATTTTTTCTAAGATTTTTATCGAAAAAAATTTCATTGTTGGTAAAGCGATATTAAAGGCTAAGCAAAGTGTACCAACCACAGGATTCTATGAATCTCAAATTGCACTGCAGTCTTTATTGGGAGAACCATTATTAAAGCTTGCAATTCCTGAACATCCAGATTTTTCCGTTAAAAGCAATTCGATTACCGTTTCAAAAGAGAATCCTCTTGTTAACGATACATTAATTGTATCTCTTGCTCTTCAGAATCTTGGATCAAAATATAATTCTGATTCTCTAATTGTCGAGTTATTCGCTTCCTCAGTGGATACCGTTTACAGAATAGATTCAACTAAGATCACAAATTTTGCTGTAGCGGACACAATAAGATTTATCTGGATCCCTAATCTTAGTGGATTATATAACCTGAGGGTGGAGGTAAATGTTAAGAATCCAATTCCGGAAATGGATGTGTCAGATAACATTGCTTCAAATTCTTTTGTGATTTTCAATATCGGAGAACCCAATGTAATAAAACCGATTGATGGTTTTGTTTCATCTGCTTCCAACATTAAGTTTTATTTAGCAGATATTGGTGAACAAATTGGTTTGGATATAAGATATGAAATTGAAATTGATACAACTTCTTATTTTACTAATCCCATTCAATCAACTGGTTTGATAAGTCCGACTGAGGGCCTAGCTATATGGACATCACCTCAGCTGCCTTCGGGTTATTATTTCTGGAGAGCAAGAACTTTTGATGGACAGAATTATAGCCCGTGGTCTAAACCAAGAAAATTTTCAATCTTAAATCAGACCCTCAATGGTTACTATATTAGCGGTAAACACCTTAAGAATGTTGAAAATTACAATCTATTATTAAATCAATCCGGAAGTGGTGTTGTATTGAATACTGAAATTCAACCTCCAAGACCTGCTAATAATACTTTGCTCAAAAGTTTTGTCATTAATCCAGCGCTTCCTGACTCCATTAAATTAAATACTATTACAACTGACGGCACTTATATTTATGTTGCAACCAACTGGTATTTTGCAATAGGTAACAATCCATATAAATATTCCAGAATTTATAAAATAGGGACAGGAAATAATGGAACTGTAGAAGGAGAATTTTATGGACCTTTTTCAGATTTCTTTGGACGAATTGATCTGCAAATTTTTTATCATTCTGATGGAAATATTTATGTCGCAACAGGCGATCCACATTATCTGAAAAGAATTAATACCATAACCGAGGAAATAGACTCTGTTTTTATACCTGATGGTCTTTTAGAGAGAGAATCTGCTATGGTTGATAGTGGGGCATTTCTTGTAAATTCTGACGGTACTTATATTTATAATATTACGGTAAAAGATTCCAACGGGTCTAATAAATATGTATTAAGAAAATTTGATCCCTCTAACAATTGGAATAAAGTCGGTAATGATATAATACTTTCAGGAAATTCCTATTTATCGTTATCTGGGTTCTTTATTTATGAAGATTATATTTATCTCCTTGAATCCTTTGATGCGAACTATATAAGGAAAAATAAATTAAGCACTGGAGAGTTTGTTGAGGAGTGGCTTTTATATACTCCAATGCAAGGTTATTATAGTATTTGTTACGATTGGCAGAATAATGTGATTTATGCCGGAACATTCCGTGCAGGATTTCCTGTGAAGTTATCTAGATTTATGGGAACTTTTACTGATGCTAATGGTTATTTATCCTCTGATTGGGTAGGACCAGCCAAAAAATGGAACTTTCTCAAAATCGAAATTGAAAATCCAAGTCCAACAGCTTCATGTAAAATTAATTTATATGGACTTAATAGGATTACACGCTTAGTTGATACATTATTTCAGGACATCTCACCCAATTTTTCTTTAGATAGTATTAATTCTGAGATATACCCGCTGCTTAAAACATCCATTTCATTAAGTGATTCTTCCTTAGGTTCTGTTAATCAGATTGCTATTAACAGTATAAATTTTGATTTCATCAGCTATCCTGAGGTTTTTGTTTCAAAAAATAGTTTCTCAATTGAACCCGATAGTGTTTTGCAAGGTCTTAATACAACTCTAAAAGTAAAAGTGTATAACGCAGGATTATCACAGGCGGATAGCCTAACAGTTAAAATTTATTTGAATAATGCTGATTCAGTCTTTACAACTTTTAATTTTTCTTTGCCTAATGACACAGCGATCATTTCAAGTTATAGTTTTAATACTAGCCCCCTTATCTTTCAAAATTCTTTAAGAGCAATAATCGAACCTAATGAGAGAGAATTTTTCTCTTTTAATAATCAAATAGATAAATCCTTCTTCGTCTCTCGTGATTCAATTTCCCCTAGGTTTATGATTACTTTTGATGGCAGAGAAATTCTTGATGGTGATATAATTTCTTCAGAACCTGTTGTTTATATTTCTTTGGAAGATAATAGTCCTTTACCACTTGATACTACTATGTTTACAATTGTTCACAACAATATTCCGTTGAGATTT
>CALHRB010000336.1 GCA_938038165.1 Candidatus Kapaibacterium sp.
TTTGAAGATTTTTACAAATATAACTCGTACTCCGAAGGGGTTAGAATAAAATTTCTTGATTACTTTAATAAAGCAACAGATATTCCCATAAATTTATTGAATGAAAAGGGTGAAGTTATTTTTTCATCCTATGAATATTGGAGAGACAAAAATTTCAGTAAGGAAGACAAAGAAATTATAAATTCGATTTATTTTGAGCTCACCGGAAACCAACTTTTAACATACCAGAGTAAACCAGAATTATTAAAGTTGGAAACCAAGCTCTTAATAACCAAGAACAATAACTTTTATTCATTCCACTTTCCTCTAAAAAACTACATTGACTATGCAAAATGTCTCGTTGTCGGAGAGTTTTTGCTTGACGATCCAATGATTGATTATCAAATCATACAAAGTGTGGCAGAGAAAGTTGGATGTGAATCCTATCTTGTTCAGGAAATAATAAACAGAATCCCGGTTTTAAGTCAGAATAAGCTGAATGCTACAATAGCTTTTTTCGAAAACTATTTTTCTGAATTTTATTTTGATGAATCACAGCAATTCAAAGACTCAATCGAGAGTAACAAAGATGTAAAAAAAATCTACGCTCTTGACAACGAGTCAGAATTCGCTGACCAATTTATTAAAACCCCTTCAAAATCCATCAAATTATTAATAGACGAAAAATATAATCTGATAGGTTTCAATACTTATTTTGAAGATTTATTGGGATTTAACAGGAAGCAGACAGAAGGAAAAAATATTTTTGATTTCGTTTCAAAATCAAGCAGATCAAAATTTAAAATCTACCTCGAAAAAATAAGCATTGACGAAATCTCTGCTCCTTTACCAATTGAATTCCAATCAAAAGGACAACAAATTTTTTCTCTTTTGATGAATTTTGAAAAGATTAATATCAGCAATGACCAACAAAGTCAGATATTTTTGGGTTATGGCTTTAACGTTACATCTTCATTTAATGAGATACAGTCTCTAAGAGAAAACGAAGAGAAATATCGAAATATAGTCGAGCAATCCTCAGACGGAATTTTTATAACTGACCAGAATGCAAGAATTATCGAATGGAATAAAGCATTAGAAAACATAACCGGGTTAAAAAAAAAAGAAGTCATCGGGAAGCATAGCTGGGATATCAAAGAACCTTTCGACCTCGATTCACTAAGTTATTATGAGCTAAATTATATAGTTAGTGAATTCGAAAACTTTGGCTATGTAAATGAAAATTATGAATTAATAAACAAACTTAGCGAACAAAGAATAATCAATAAATTAGGCGAGAGCAAGATTGTTCAGTCTATTGTCTTTCCAATCAAAACAAGTAAAGGTAATTTGATTGGTTCAATCATTCGAGACATCACTAACAAAAAGAATCTGGAAGCTGAATTGATCAAAGCTAAAGAAGACGCCGAATCAGCAAATAAAGCAAAAAGCGAGTTCTTGGCTATGATGAGCCACGAAATCAGAACTCCTATGAACGGGATTCTGGGAATGGTCGAATTAGCTTTAACAACTGAATTATCCGATGAACAAAGAGAATATCTTGAAGCTGTTGAACATTCTGCTGAATCCCTGCTAAACATTATTAATCAAATACTTGACTTTTCGAAAATTGAAGCTGGAAAACTTGAAATTGAAGTAGCTGAATTCAATCTACGTGACCTTATTGAAAAAATTGCCAATATTTTATCCATCAAAGCTTTCGAAAAGAAACTTGAACTTATACTCGACTATGATTTCAATCTGCCTGATTATTTTATAGGCGATTCAGTCAGGATA
The DNA here is from genome assembly GCA_938038165.1 of Candidatus Kapaibacterium sp. Taxonomy (GTDB): domain Bacteria; phylum Bacteroidota; class Ignavibacteria; order Kapaibacteriales; family UBA2268; genus CALHRB01. The sequence continues at coordinate 1,777 of CALHRB010000336.1, forward strand.
AGACAAATCCTTATTAACCTTTTAATTAATGCTATCAAGTTCACTGATTTTGGTGAGATTGTGTTTAGTGTTAGAGGACAAAAATATTCTGATAGTTTATATGATTTGGAATTCTCTATATCTGATACCGGCATTGGAATAGCCGAAGATAAGTTAGACAAACTTTTTACTGAATTTACTCAATTAAGCGACAGCTCAACCCGCAATTACGGTGGGACAGGACTGGGATTGGCAATTTCCCGACAACTTGCAACAATGATGGGCGGAGAATTCGATGTAGTTAGTAAGGTCAATGAAGGTAGTAATTTTACTTTTAAAATCAGACTTGAATCCACAAAATCAGATTCAATTATCTCTGAAATAAAAGATATAAATTATTCCAAAATGAAAATCCTTGTTATTGATGATAATACAACCACTCTTGGTATAATATCGAAAATGCTCTCAACTTTTGATATATGGGTTCAAACTGTTTCAAATCTTAGTGATGTTTTTATCAAACTTAAAGAAGCAAAAATGCAGGATATTAGCTATGATGCTATCTTCCTTGATATACAAATGCAGCACTTAGATGGTATTTCAATTATGAATCAAATCAGAGTTGAACTTGACACCAAAGAGCTTCCTTTCGTTGTTTTGCTCACACCTCAGGATCTAACTACTAACCTTAAAAGACTAAAAGCGAACGATGTTGATCATTACCTTATAAAACCAATAAAATTCAAAGAGATTATTAATACATTAAATAATTTGTTTATTAAGAGCAAAAATAAACAAATTAAGTTTGATTTTAGAGTCGAGGAAGATAATCAAAATCTAACACAATCAGAAAATATAAACATTAGAGTTTTGGTTGCCGAAGATAATATTATCAGCAGTCACTTAATTGTTTCTATCCTTAAAAAAAAGGGATGTAAAGTTTTTACCGCAGCAAATGGTGAAGAAGCCGTTGAACTTTTTAAAAACAATATCTATGACTTGATTTTGATGGATGTTCTTATGCCAAAACTTGACGGTTTTTCGGCAACCAGAAAAATAAGGGAGTTGGAAAAACAACAGAATAGACATACTCCCATTATCGCACTTACAGCTCACGCAATCGAAGGTTTCAAAGAGCAATGTCTTGACTCTGGTATGGATGGATATCTTTCGAAACCTGTTAGATTAAATGAAATTTTTGAAATTCTAAATCATTTAGAAAAAAAAGTTGCCACACCTATCCAATCTGAAAAATCCCTAATAATAGAAAAAACAAAAAAATCTATTGAAGTTGATATCAATTTTGAAAAATTGATCGAAAGAGTTGAGGGCGATAAACAATTGATCTCAATTATTACTAATTATTTTATCGAAAACTATCCTCAGTTCATATCCGAAATAAGATATTCAATACACAGTGACAATAGAAATGAACTAAAAATGAAAGCCCATACACTTAATGGTATGTTGTTGAATCTCGAAATTATCTCCACACGTAACGAACTTGCTATATTAGAAAATGAGTCAGATAAAATCTCCAAAGAGGATGCATTGAAATATGTTGATAAGATTGAGGAAGGTCTTAAAAAAGCAGAAGCTTATTTAAAAGAACATATTCTTTCAATATCTCATTAATATCTACTCAAATTCTACTCAAGAAAAATTTGTTTTAATTAAATAAAATCATTATTATTGTTAGTGAAAATTTACTTTCTCTAAATTTTAAATATTCAATATTTTTATTTTTAAAAAATGGAAAAAGAAAATCAAACTATTTTGATTATTGATGATGATTTCTTTTTTGCCAGATATCTGGCTAGAATAATTCAGGAAAATATACAAATAAATGTTGAAATTAAAGTTGACCCTCACGAAGCGATAAAATTCTTGAACGAAAACACACCAACATTAATAATTCTTGACATGATGCTTCCAAAAATGGACGGACTAACCTTTTTAAGAAATCTCAGAAGTAATGAATCAACTCAGGATGTGCCGGTTATTGTTTGTTCAGCTCTTGGTAATCAACAGACTGTTGGAGAATCAGTAAAACTAAACATTGTCGGTTATATTGTTAAGCCCACAAACCAATCAATTGTAATCGAAAAAGTTTCCAACGCATTAAGTTTGAATAAAAGTGAATAATTTCTATGATTAACAAAATCGATGAATTAATAAAAAATGAAAAATATCCCCCGGTTCTACTTATTTATGGTGAAGAAGAGTTTTTAATCGAAGATTCAGTTCAAAAAATTAAAAAAAAATTTCAGAATAATGATATAGATTCCTTCGATTTGGAAATTCTTAATGGCGAAAAAACCAGTTACAAAGAGATTGTCGAAAAATGCCTCACTTTTCCTTTCATATCAAAGATTAGAACTGTAATAGTTAATAATTTTGATTTATTACCTGAATTGACGAAATCAAAAAAAGTAAGAGTAAATGTCCCATTCAAAAATTATCTGGAAAACCCTCAACATTCAACATTTTTAGTTTTGATTTCAAGGGATAACACTCTAAATTTAGTAACTAATTCCACAAATCAAAAAAAATCAAAAAAAGGCAATACTCAATCTTCGACCAAATTCCCATACGATTTAATTCTGGAAAAACATCAGTGCATCGTATTCAAGAAGTTCAAAGATAATGATTTCATTAATTGGATTCACAAAAAGATTGAAAGTCAAAATAAGAAAATAAGTCCGGTTGCAGCCCAAATATTTTTTACTTCTTTAAATCCAAGTTTAAGAGATATTGAAAATGAACTTGACAAATTGTTATTATTTAACCGGGAAAAATCTGTTCTGGACGAAGACGATATAACAAAAATAATAGGTCAGTCCAGAAAATTTAACGTATTTGAACTCCAAAAAGCTATCGGAAATAAGGAATTAAATTTATCCTTGGAAATATTGACCAATCTTCTTGCGAACGAACGACAGGAAATGCTTATAATAACTATCATAGCAAAATATTTCATAGTATTATGGAAACTATACGACCTGACTCATTCAAATCTTCCGAATTCTGAGATTGCTGCAAAGACAGGAATTAATCCATATTTCCTTAAAGAATACCAGAATGCTTTGAAAAAATACACAATAAAGGAAATCGAAAAAGCAATTACAATATTAAATGAAGTTGATGAAAAGTTGAAATCTACTTCGATAAATTCTCTTTATCTAATGCAAACACTTCTAATCAGAATAATGGAAAAAGATTGAATTTATCAAATTTTAGAGAATTAATACGTCTTAGAGATTTTATTTTATGAAAGGTTATGAGACAAAGTCAATACTTTATACCAACATTAAGAGAAGCTCCGGCGGAAGCCCAAATAATCTCTCATCAGCTTATGCTAAGGGCTGGATTAGTCAGGCAGGTTGCATCTGGTGTTTTCACCTGGTTGCCACTCGGTTATAAAATTTTAAAAAAAATAATTGATATATTACGCGAGGAAATGGATGCCATTGGCGGTCAGGAGTTTTTAATGCCTGCTCTTAACCCAATAGAAATTTGGGAGCAAACCGGCAGAGTCGAAGCAATGGGAGATGTTATGT
>CALHRB010000337.1 GCA_938038165.1 Candidatus Kapaibacterium sp.
AAACATTTCTGAAGCCGGTGGTGAATATGATTTAGAAGAAGGTTCAGAGATATTTGTCGGCAATTTAGCAAAAAAAATTGGACTAAAACTAAAAGTAAAATTTGAGGAGATAAAATAATGAGATATTTCTTTGATACCCGATGCCGGACAGAAAAAATGGAATATTTTGAGTGGGAAGGAGATGCAGAGCCCACAAAATGTCTAATCTGCGGATTAGAAGGAAAGGTTGGCGAAGACATTTTTGAGCTGCCCCCTGTTAGACTTGTATTTACAGATAAAAATGGAATACAGGTCTTTATTCATAAAAGCGAAGTCATAGGAAGGGATACTCTTAGATTATTTGAAGATTACAAGTATGTTGCAAATGAACAATTCAAATTAAATAAGGATAAAGAAAAAGGTTGGAGTGTCGAAGGCTTGGATAATACTACTAATCCTACTTATTTGAATGGTGAGAAACTTGAAATTGGTAAAGTGGTTGACATTGATTACAAGAAATATAATGAGATACTAATTGGTAATATTGAATCAGGAGCAGGATTAAAGTTGAAAATAACTTTTGAATAAACAATGAATACGGAGTTAATTTTATGAGTCCAATACTTGAAAAAGTATTATTGAATTTTGAAGTCTCGTCAGAAATATTACAAAATTCAGAAATAGAGGATATTGAATTTGTTTCTTCAAATTTAGAATTAGTTACACAAGCTATTAATGATTTCTTGAATTCAAATGATAATATTTCCCTAAGGGAAAAAGTTTATTTAGAAAACCTTCTTGGTTATCAAATGATTAAAGACTTGATGAAAAAGAAAGAGGAATTAAAACTAAGCTTTGATACGATTGATAGGTTTAACTCAGCATTTGAAAAAGTTATTAATTCTGATTCTCTTAATGAAGCTTTGATTAATAATGAACTCTTTTATATCCTATTTGCAGATTACAACACTTCAACGATTGGAGAGTGGGAAAAAAGATTAAAACAAATCAGCGATGAAGTATCTAAAATCCATAATAATGAGCGCTCAATCGGTAAACTTTACGGCCATATTTACAAATTAAATTCTGACAATGAAATAATTATTATCGGCGATATTCACGGCGATATTTATTCACTTTGGCAGATTTTTACCAAGGAAAAATTATATGATTTAGATAACAAACAGGTTATTTTTCTAGGAGATTATATTGACAGAGGTAATTTCCAATTATCCACACTTTTCTTACCACTATTACTTAAAAAACTCTATCCGGATAATGTTTTTTTGTTGAAAGGTAACCACGAAAATTTTATTAAAGAATCAGATGGAAATTACAGAGCAAATGTTTCAGGGGATAACGATTTATTTTTAAAGTTTTGGAGTAATTACATATCAGAGAAGTGTATGGCTAATATAATTAAAACTCTGAATGATTTGCCTGTGCTGATTGAATTGAACTCAATTATTGGTATTGTCCACGGTGGTTTACCAAGACCAACTAATGAGGATCGTTACGATGACATTAACTCTTTGTTTGATCTTGACACTGAAGAACGAAATTATGAAATGATATGGAATAGGCCCGTTGATAAAGATATAGCTGTAATTATAACCGAAGAATCAGATTTTGAAACCTCTTTACCACATTTCAATAATTTTATTGAAAGGTTGGGTTGGAAATTTATGGTTCGTGGTCATTGCATTGATATTAATGGATATAAACTTTTTTATAATAAAAGAATGGCAACAGTTTTTAGCTCTGGTTCATTTATGTCATATTCAGGATATCAAGATTATCGACCGATATATTCTATCATTAGGGATAATGTTTTTTATATTAAAAAGGTTTATGGAAATGAAATTGTTGAGACAATAGATATAGAAGAGCTTTAATTTAAAGAAATTTTATGATAGGTTCCATAATAGGTGATTTTGTCGGTTCCCATTTACGAGGGCGGGGCTTGAAATCCAAAGATTTTAATTTTATTGAGCCATTCTGCACATTTACTGATGATACCGAATATAAGATTGCTTTTCTTGAGGTCATAGATTTTGACGACACAATTCTTTATGCAATCTCAATTGGCGGCGACACTGATACCCTGGCTTGTATAAGGGGGGCGGTATTACACAAGCTTATTACGAGCAAATTCCCTCTCATATTATCAAATTGATAGAAGGAATTATACCAATTGAATTTTATAATATTATAAATGAATTCAATGCGAAATTCAATATTTAATAAAAATTGAAAGGAGTTAATATGTCAATTAATTATGAAGATATCCGTTATAGTGGTGATTCAAAAGATGTAAGAGAATTATATGAGATTTATAGAATCGAAAACTATTTGGATACATATGAGGAAAAGCTTAAACAAAGTGAAATTGGATTCCGAGAAAAGTTGATGAAAGATGGTGTTAAACTTACTGAACAAATTTCTCCTAGGATATATAGATTATTCAAGGAAGTTTGTTCAATTCTGGAAATTCAAACAACGGAGGATATTTTTTGTTTACCTGTAAATGACATAAATGCTTTTGCTCATTTAGATATTAGTGAAGCTGGTACTTATTCAATTGTTGGTATTACATCAGGAGCATTAGAAAAATTAGAAGATACTGAAATCAAATTCATTCTTGGACATGAATTAGGTCATTTTCTTTTTGGGAACAACAGACTTAATGCACTTTTTACAAATGATAATAATAAATCGTCTGTAACTGTTTTACCTCCTCTGGGAGAAAGCCTCTTTTTAAGATGGAGAAAAAAAGCAGAGATAAGTGCCGATCGGGTTGGAATACTTGCGTGTGATAATTTTGACTCAGCAGCAAAAGCTTTAATTAAATCTACATTTGGCTTAAGTGAAAAAAATCTTAATCTTAATATAGATTCTTTACTAAAACAAATTGATGAAATAAAAGGACATCCGGAATTAATATCTGAAACATTTTCCTCTCATCCTTTGCTACCAATTCGATTAAAATCGTTAGAATTATTTTCGCAATCTGCAAAAGCAAAACGAAATGGATTATCTATCAGCAAGGGTCAGATTGATGATGAAAAACTCGAAAAATCTGTTGATGAATTAATACTTTTAACAAGAAGATATCCATATAAACCAATTCATCAGGCTGTTATGAAAGCAATTTCATATGCTGGTACTCTAACTTTAAGTATCGATGGTGAGATTGGCGATGAAGAAATAAAAATACTCATACAAATTCTTCATCATTGGTTTACAGATGAACCCGAGAAAGAAATTAAGACCAAATTAGATGAGATAATGAAGGAGTTACCTGGAGTTTTAGAAAAAATAAATTCTGAAGGAGATTATGAAGATAAAATATTTATCTTATCCAGATTAGCAGACATTGCTCTCGCTGATGGTGCAATTCTAGATGAGGAAGGGGCAGTAATTATGCAAATAGCAAAATCTCTCAATATACAGGAGAAAACCGCGTATGGAATTCTTATTGGTGCGGCCCAATCGGTTGGATTCAGAACAGATTTAAAGTTAAACGCGGTAGCAGATAGTTTGAGAAGAAATTTACAGATTGGGTTTAAAACTTAAAGAATAAATTAAAGTAATAAATTCAAAAGACTCATTCTTTTTCGAATTATACTTTGATAAAGCATTACTGTTTAGATTATTGTTAAGCAAAGAGAATCTTTGGCTCATAAAATCGATTTAAATGTTCTTTCCCTTGATTAGAGAATAATTAAGCAAAGGAAAGATAAACACGTTAGAGATGGACTATGTTATCATCCAATCAGGAATTAAAGAAAAATCTTGTTTTATTAGATAATTCCCAATTCTTAGAAAAAATCCCTCGACCAATTCTCAGTTCTTACCTGAAGCTTGCAAAAGAAACTAATGCCAAACTGGCTCTTCCGGATCTATGCTTATCACTTATTCCCCTAACCTTTCAATATTTTGCCTTATTGCTTTGCAGTGAATACTTTAATTCAACTAATTCACCAGCATTTAGGGTTACTGAAAGCCTGTGGAATATGATCAGGCGGCCCTTGTAAGTGGGTTGGTTTTATACGAGAAGCAGTTTTTTATTTATAAATAATAAGACGATAGTTATTGATAAAAAGTCTATAAACTCAAATTATGCAATAAAAGAATTAAAACAAGCATAAGAAAAAAAATAAATAATTTAGGGAGAAAAAAAGAGCAATAAAAAAATGCAGAACATCAGATATGAATTTGTAGAAAAACCGGTAACGGCCTGGGGTGGAATGAGGATGACGAAATAGCTGATAGATAGAACAGGGATAAAGGGATTTATGGAAAAACTTCCATTGCCAAAACCAGGATCAAATCGAGGATATTCACCGGTTCAAATAATAGAAAGTTTCTGGGTATGTGTATAGATCATCGGAGCTAGCAGACCTGCTTGTAGCAGGCAAGTTTACGCACAGTGCCTGGCTAAGATATGACAAAGTACTCAAAGATATATTTGGATGGGAAGAAGCGCCCGCGCAAAGTACATATAGCAGGTTCTTTGGTAAGTTCAGTTGGAAGTTAAATAATGAAATATTCGTATCACTTCAGCAATAGTTTTTTGAAAACATAAAGGCAGAAGCAATTACGGTAGATTTAGACAACACAGTAATGACACGCTATGGACAGCAGGAAGGTAGTAAAGTTGGTTACAATCCACAAAAGCCAGGCAGAGCGTCACAACATCCATTGATAGCATTTATGGCCGAGACAAGGATGGTAATAAACGCTTGGTTAAGACCGGGTATTACAGTTGCGTTAAGTAAAATCAAAGGATTTTTGGAGGAGACATTTGAAATAAAATCAAAGATAAAGATAGGCTTAGTAAGAGCAGACAGTGGATTTTATAGTGAGAAATTCCTCAGATATTTCTAAGAAAAACAGATAAACTACATAGTAGCGGTGAAATTCTTTAAACCAATAAAACATATATTGGAAGGTCTTTCCGGTAGGATAAGCCTAAAAGATGGGAACAGATAAAGGAAGTCAGATACAAAGCAATCGGTTGGAAAGAGCAAAGAAGATTTATAGTTGTAAGAAAGGACATAAAGAAATACCCCAAAGCAACGGGAAAATTAATGTTATTTGAAGATCGTCAATTACCTCCGATATATCGGTATAGTGTATTTGTTAAAAATTTAGAATTACTGGCAGAACAAATCTGGAATATATACCAAGATAGAGGCAATGCTGAAAACAGAATCAAAGAATTGAGGTATGATTTTGCAATAGATGGATTTTCTATGAAGAAGTTTTGGGCAACAGAAGCTGCCTTTAGAATGGTAATGATCTCATATAATTTGATGAGTCTATTCAGGCAGATGGTTCTGCAAGATAAGATGCAAGAGACACTTAACAGTCTAAAGTTCAAATGCTTTGCATTAGGAAGTTGCATAGTAAAAAATTCCAGAGAAAAGCTCATAAAGATATCAACTGCAGGAAGAAAACGGCTATGGTTAGAGGGATTATTTTCAAAAGTCAGTCAATTGTCTCCACCTTATTCATTTTCTAATGCATAATTTGGGTTTAATATTAATGCATTAAATCTGGTTAAATTCTGAGAAACCAATATTGTACTCTATGCTGTGAGCGCTTTTATTATTGTATTGAGTGTGATGATGAATTTCATAAATGTTCCCAAAAATTATCAAGCAATTGCATAACTGTAAACGAAACAAACTAATCTCAGAGGCTTGTTTATCTTGGCTCTCAGTGTGGTAAACTGCTACTGGCAGACAAATACTTTACTAAATTCAGGAAAATCTTTCTTATGATATATTCTTACAATTCATTTGACAAAGGAAAATCTAATTTTTAGTTTTGTTAAAATTCTTTTAAATAGAAAAAACGAACAAATTTTAACACCATATTATCTCTAATAATTATAAATCAAAGAAAATATATCTAAAGTTCCAATGTAAAGAGAGCATAAATGGGCAAATTATTGTATGAAATATTCTACCAAACAGAAAAGCGAGATAACAAATCTAAAAATGGTGATAGTTTAAATATTTATGAATTAGTAGAAGACCATTTAGTAGTTTTATGTGTTTCTGATGGTGTTGGATCTCTTTCCAAAGATTGGTTGGCCTCCGAAACCACTTGTAAAACATTTACTGAACAATTTGTGAATTGCTCTGGAACGATAGAATCTAGATTGCACTGCGCAGTTTTATCTGCACATTCTGCAGTATTAAATTTATCAAATCAATCGAGTATGGCGGCGACTCTCATTGCTGTGGTTGTAGATTTTAATAAAGATCGAATTTACTATTTAAGTATAGGTGACTCAAGAATTTTTATTGTTGATAGTAATGGTGCAAAACTGATTACAGAAGATAATACGATGTCAATTCCTGTTAAAATAAATAATGAATTCATAGTAAATAATGGAGTCCCTGTGTACAGTTTCCCCATTACAAAAGCTATCGGTCAGAACGAAAAACTTGAATTTGAAATATATTCCAAACCATTTAATGCTGGTGAATCCATAGTCCTTGCTACGGATGGAATACATAATCATGGATTGTTGCCATCTACTATATTAGATTTAATCAATCAGAAAAATATAGAAGCAAATCTGCAATCTGTTGTAAGTGAATGTTCGAGGCAAAATAATGATGATGCGACCATTTTGATACTTAGGAGAAATGATTTTCCAAATAATACTAAATCTTTGTATGAGGATGCTATTCTTAATAATATTGATTATAAATTAGAAAAATTATATGCACATCTTTTATCAGATTGTGCAATAGATTTATTCTATCGGACAATTGAAATGGAAGAATGGGAAAAAGCTAAAAAATGTCTTGAGTACATCTATGAAAAAAAACTTTTACCTTCCAAAGTCATTTTGATAGGTTTTTTAGACCTTGTAATAACACAAAATACAAAAGAAAAAAATATTCAGAATTTGCTAAGAAAGTTAATTCAAATTAGTTCTTAAAATTGGAATCTGTAAAATATTTTGTGTAAATAGATTTTAGTACCGTTCATTTTTTAGATATATCTCTGTAAGCTAAGAATAACATTTTTTTCAGTGCCTCATCCAGCCAAAG
>CALHRB010000338.1 GCA_938038165.1 Candidatus Kapaibacterium sp.
TTGGAATCAAAGAAAAAATCAGCCAGAAATCCAAAGGTCTTTTGGAATTTTGCCGAGCATAGGCATAAGTTTTGAATTTTAATTAAATTCTAATCTGAAGAAAAAAATTCCGGGATTTAAAGTAAATTAAGTCTATAACTCCTGGAATTCATAACAACAAATATTTCTTTGGATTAATATTTTTTTCCTCATTAATCAAGCTGTCTCATTTCCATTTTTTGAATAATTCTATATAAACTGTTCTTGATAAAAATCTTTCGGGTGGTGTAGAATATGAAAAGACTCCAGGTGGAAATCTATCCGAAGCGATAGCAATTTTTTCAGAAATATTAATACTTCTATCTATCTCTCTTACTAACTTTGCAACACTTTCAGCACGGGATTCCGCAAGGTTTTTATTAAATGCCTGACTTCCAAGAATATCAGTAAATCCAAAGATTTTAACTTCACCACTTCTGTAATTTTCTTTTATGAACTCAGACAGTATTATTTTCGAATCCTCAGGAACTTTATCACTGGCGATTCCAAACAAAGTCAATGATAATCTCTGAATTTCAACATCAGAAGTATCTATTCTTACAGGGATTTTTGCAAGGAAAGTCTCTGTTTGAAAATCATTGTCTGTCATACTGAATTCAATATTAAGTGGAAAATCTGAAATCAATCCGTTATTCAACAGATTAGACAATGGTTCTTCAATTTTTTCTGGAGGTGAACCAATTCCAGAGCTCGAAAAGACAACTTTGTTATTTTGAGTAGCAGTTAATTGCCAATTTTTTATGCCGACCTTGGTAGAGCTTTTTGTATTGAATTCAAGAGTTTTTGGTTCCAGATCAATTTTTTCTAAATATCTTTTACGTGTTATGGGTGCCAATATGTTGATGTCTTCCGAACTGATTTCAACTCTTCTGTTTTCTGCAAATCCACTATCATTCTTTGATTGTGTAGGCTCGTTTGGCGAACAATTTATTGATTTGACATTAATATCAATTCTGTTACTATCAATTTTCCAAACATCTATTAATAATTTCTTGATTTTTTCAGCTCTTTTGAGTGCCAAATTACAATCTGCTTTTTCGGAGACTGAATCAGCAAATCCCGATAACCTGACAGAAGCAGTTGGATTTTCTTTCATCCTTGAACCTATAATATTCATAATATTCCAATGAAAATTAAGTGAAGAAATCTCAAGACTTTCTTCAGAGAATTTTGCTGGGTCGGTGTTTATTCTATAATAATCTTCTATTTCATCAGAATTTTCCTTGAAAAACACTATTGGTAGCAACGGAAAAGCTTGTGTAACAAATCTTGTGCCGGCATAAACAAGTGGAGTATTTAATTCAAGAATTGCGATAGGTTTCGATTTTTTAAAAAGTGTGTCAGTTCTTTTTGTTAATTCTGTTATAATTACAAGATTTTTTTCAGTCCTTTCTTTCAATTCAGTATTAATTTCTTTGCCTTTTTTAACGAACGATTGTTCAATATTATCTCTGACCACTATAACGGTATCGAAGATAGACTTTCTTAATTTTTTAAAGATATCTTCCGGCGGTTTTGGTTTAGTTGGCAATGGTGAATATTTGAAAGCAATTCCAAAGCATAGATTGTTAATTTTCCAAAATCTGGTTTTAACTAATTCTGATAATCCCTTAAAATAAAATATTTCGGGTGATATCATAAAGCTTCTTTCCTTGTTCAATGGAAAATTAAGATTTGCTCCGAAATTAATTCCAGCATTAACGCTATTAGATTGCATTATTTCGCCAGATGACTCGTTGCGTGTCCTTTTTTCAGTATCAACAAATACGCCTCTGTCCTTTGGCTCAATTATGGTTTCTTTCTGTTCATAATCCTTTTGAATCAGATAACCAGCATATCCACCAAAAATAATGTTTAAAAAGTTAAAAGGCTTGAAAATCAGATATGGATTAATATTTAAAACATTGATTTTCGTATCAATTGTATGCTCAAAGACCCCTTGCGAAATAGATGTATCTACTTTTACTATGGTATTTTCTGTTGATACTAATTTTGCTCCTATTGATGAAAAAGAAATACGAAGACCTAAGCCCAGTGAGAAAGGAAGAGGCAGTTCATATAAAAAACCAAAAGAATTGCCACTTCCTTTTCCATCGTTAAACCTTGGACAACAATTCGGAACTTCCGGGAGACTTCTAAAATCAACGTTATGAATGTTTAAATTGTAATTATAAAAGATTCCAAGAACCTGTCTGTTAGCCAAAGAATCCTCTTGAGGATGTAAGGCAGACGAAAAAAAGAAAAAAATTCCTATAATTTTTATTAAAAACCTGTATTTTTTATTCAAGTTAAAATAATTTTCTTTTGAAATAAATAACATATAATAAGCTACAAATATAGCTTAAAGAAAACTATTTTACTAATAAAATTAGATATTTAGCGTCCTTTATCCCGAAATCAAAATTGGTTTAATATGTACTTTATTGATGAAAATTATTTACATCAGCTCATTGATAACAAAGTTAACGTCGAGGATACTCTGGTTGATGATATATTAGCCAAAGCAAAAGAGCTCAATGGTTTGAATCTTGAAGAAGTTGCAACCCTTTTAAATATAGAAGACAAAGGAAATTTAAATAAATTATTCTCAACAGCACTTTTCATTAAAGAAGAAATCTACGGTAACCGTTTAGTTCTTTTTGCTCCACTATACATATCTAATTTTTGTTCCAATAACTGCCTCTATTGTGGCTTCAGGGCAGATAATAAAGCAATAGAACGAACCACTTTATCACTTGAACAAATCAAGGAAGAAACCAAAGCTATCCTGGAACAGGGGCATAAAAGAATTCTGATGTTAATGGGAGAAAATCACAAAGAAACTGGTCTTGACTTCCTCATTGCTGCTATTGATGCTGTTTATAGTGTTAGAGATTCAAAACAAAGTTCAATCAGAAGAATAAATATCGAAATTGCTCCACTGACTGATAGTGAATTTAAAGTTCTTAATGATGTTAAAATCGGAACATACACTGTCTTTCAGGAAACTTACCATTATGAAACTTATAAAAAGATGCACCCGTCCGGTAAAAAATCCGATTATCAATGGAGACTTTTCACAATGGACAGGGCTTTGTCAAATGGTATGGCAGATGTAGGCATTGGTGCTCTTTTTGGATTATATGATTACAGGTTTGAAGTATTAGCTTTAATACAACATTCAAAATATTTAGATGAAAAATATGGGATTGGTCCCCATACTATATCGGTTCCAAGAATAAAGCCAGCAATGAATGCACCTGCTTCTCAATATATCCCGCATCAGGTTTCTGACATTGATTTTAAAAAACTGGTTGCCGTTATCCGTTGTGCTGTTCCATATACAGGGATGATACTTTCAACAAGGGAACCAAAAGAACTCCGCTCTGAGCTTTTCAATTACGGGATTTCTCAGATAAGTGCTGGATCTAAAACTAACATTGGTGGTTATAAGCAAGCCTTGGGCAGTTTTTCGGAAATTGGTCAATTTAGCCTTAATGATTGCCGCACTTCTGGTGAAGTAATTCAAGATGTGATAAAACAAGGTTACATTCCCTCGTTTTGCACTGCTTGCTATAGGTTAGGCAGAGTTGGGGAAGATTTTATGGATCAGGCTAAACCCGGATTAATTAAGTTATTCTGTCAACCCAATGCTTTGACAACACTCAAAGAATATTTGATTGACTATGCAGACGAGGAAACAAAACGTCTTGGCGAAAAACTGATACAAAAAGAACTTGACACAATCCCCAATGAAAACATTAAAAAGAAAACCAAAGAATTTCTTTCTCTTATAGATAAAGGCAATCGAGACCTTTATTTTTAATGTCAGAAAATTATTATCTTTTCTCTTGAAACATTTAATTAATTTGCAAACTTTAAAAAAGCAGATTTTGTCTAAATGAAAAAATTAAACGCCCTGCTGAAAAATATCGTAATAAGTAATTATACCGGTAATTTAGATTTAAACATAACTGGTTTGCAATATGATTCCAGAAAGATACAACCCGGCAACCTATTTATTGCAAACACAGGAGAAAAATTTGATGGTCATCTTTTCGTAGAAAGTGCTTTTTCTTTAGGGGCAGCCGCTTCTATTGTTGATGAAAATTATATTGTCCCTGATGTTTTAACAAATCAAACTATAATAAAAGTTCCTAATACAAGAAAAACTCTGGCAATTCTATCCAGAAACTGGTTCGAGGATCCGAGTAAAAAAATAAATTTAATTGGAGTAACCGGAACTAACGGCAAAACAACAATAACATACCTACTAAAATCAATTTTTGATTATGCAGGTCATAAAACAGGATTAATTGGAACAACAGGCATTCTGATAAGCAACAAGATGATTCCAGCCACACTCACAACACCCGAATCTCTCGAACTATATTCATTACTTTCACAAATGAGAGATGAAAAAGTAGAATATGTTTTTATGGAGGTTTCTTCCCACTCACTCGATCAATACAGAGTTGAAGGTATTAGCTTTAAAGCCGGAATTTTTACCAATCTAACACTTGATCATCTTGATTATCATTCCACCATGGAGGAATATGCTAAAGCAAAGAAAAGGCTTTTTGATATGCTTGACGAAAATTCTATAGCTGTTGCCTTTGATAATTCAGAATACCTCGGGTATATTTTGTCAGACTGTAAGTCGAAGAAAATCTTTATTTTAGGAAGAAATGACAGCAATGACATAAAAATTTCGGACGAAAAAATCTACTTGAATCATTCAGAATATGATCTAATAGAAAAAAACAACATTAATATTTTCAACGAAAAACAAATAAAGATTAAAACCTCTTTACTGGGTAAATTCAATATTGACAATACTGCCATAAGTTTCGTTACCGCTCTTGGACTGGGCATCGAAGAAAATCTTGCTATAGCATCGCTCAAAAATGCTAATGGTGCACCAGGTAGGATGCAAAAAATTAGTTTAAAAAATGGAGCAACGGCTATAGTTGACTATGCTCATACGCCCGATGCGCTCGAAAAAGCTTTAAAAGCTTGCAGAGAAATCTTAAATTCCAATAATAACGAAAGCAAAGGGAGATTGATATCTGTTTTTGGCTGCGGTGGAGATCGGGATAAAAGTAAAAGACCGATTATGGGCAAAATCTCAGCTGAATTAGCCGATTTTACTTTTATAACCAGCGATAATCCAAGAACCGAAGATCCCGACAGAATTGTTAAGCAAATTTATTCTGGTATTAGCCCCGAAGGAAAAAAGACTGTCAGAATGATTTCAGCACGTCAGGAGGCAATTGAGGCTGCTCTTGAGTTCTCTAAAAAAGGTGATTTTATTTTAATTGCAGGAAAAGGTCACGAAAAATATCAAATAATCGGAACCGAAAAAATACATTTTGACGACGTTGAAATTTTAGAAAAATTCACCTGAAAAATTACTTTTTGTTACTTTTACTCTTCAATGTATTTTGAATTTCTTTGAGCAGAGCCAAATCTGAGGCAAGATCATACATATTTCTATAAGACCCCTGAGTATTGGCAAAATATAAATCCTGAAATCTTTTTTTTATTACCTTATCATCCAAATTCGAAATTATAGAAAAGATTTGTGATTTCATTTTTTCAAATGAACTTATGATTTCCCTTTCCATTTTGCCGATTGCTGATGGGTCGGTTGCGGCTTTTTTAATAGATTGATTTAAATTTCTAAAATAAGTTCCTTCAAAAATCAATTCATTCATTTGCTCCGAAAATCCATAAGATGCTGAAATTTCCAAAAGTATTGCCAAATCGGAACGTTTTCTTAAAGCATTACCACTAAAATAATCTAAAAATTCGAGAACTTGTTCTGTATCCTGGGAAATATTCATAATCAATATTGAATTGTGGCTAAAACTGAATTGAAAATTTCGTTTACCTTACTAAAACCCGGAGGTTGATTATTCCTGATATTCATTGGGACGATCGAAAATTCATAGTATTCATCAATTGATGAAATAAAAACGGCAGTTTTACTAATATTTGCTGAACCTGGAGCAGTAAACTGATATTCTGCAAATAGTTGCGGACCAATACTTATGAGATTGTATTTCCCAACTTGTTTGACTGAGCCACCTGTTTTTTGAACCCGTTTATCAAAACTTAATCGGGCTAAACCGAGCAGACCTTCTTTTTTTATGACCGAACTTTTGGCTTCTGTGATTCTTAAATTTGAGAATACAAGGGAGAGGCTATAATCTGGATTAACAGCAACAGCAAAAATTTCCGGCGAGGAATTTTTGCTTACGTCAACAAGGAACCAATCTTTTGGGAGGAATGCAATCATATCCCCTTTTTTTGACCTTATGTATTCATCAGACATTTCTATTGTCGGTTTTGGACTTAATTGAATATTTATAATTTCGGAATCATCCTGAATATTATCTTTTTTGACTATAATGCAACCTGATAAAAACATCAAGAATAAAAAAAACAACTTGACTTTTTTGATTACGATCATTTGTTTTTTTTTAAGATAATGATAAAAATTTAATATAAGGAATTCATTTCAATTTAAAAATCTTTTCACCGGCTTTAATAGAAATTTTCAATTGATTTTCTTTAGGTACAATAGGACAGCTATATTTTGGATTGTAAGCACAATAAGGATTATAAGCAAGGTTGAAGTCTAAATCATAAACATCAGTCATATTTTTTCTTTCAATATCAAGATATCTTCCTCCTGCGTAAGTTGTCTTGTTATTAGTTTTATCAGTAAATGGAACAAAAAAATACTCTTGATTTTTTATTGGTAGATAAGCAGTAAGATAATAAATTTTCTTTGAATAAATGAATTCAAGTTTGCCGTAGCGAATCATTTTTCTAAAATCATTTTTGGTAGTAAGCATATCAATTGTATCATTTTTATCAAAAAGAATGAGCCTGGCACGAAATTTAAAAGATAAATCAGGAGGATAATAATTCAGCCCCTTGAATTTCATCTTTGTTAGTTCAAGCAATGGGGAATCTTTGTCATTTTTAAAAAATTCGTCCTTTTCTTTTCTTTCCTTAATAATAAATTCATTATACCCCTGATTAACTATATTTTTTTTTGATTCTACATTGGAAAAAAAAATAAAAAAGATCATCAAATAGAGAACAATCAGGTTTAATCCTATATTTCGCGAAATAAAGGGCTTAATATTCTTCGACGTGAAGAGAACCACTTTTTTTCTTGGAATGTTTGACATAGTTGTGTTGGCTTAAAAAGTTTGAAACAGATTCAACCATTTTGGGATTTCCGCAGAGATAAAAATGAGTTTTTTCCGGATCGAACTCAATGCCGGATTTTTCTTGAATAATTCCACTTTTTAGATGCTCTTCGATATAGCCTCTAAGTCCGGTCCAACTGCTATCAGCTTTGAGTAAAGTCGGAAAATAGTAGAAATTAATAAAAGTGCTTTCAAGGAGCTGAAGTTCGCTTAAGTAACCTAAATCCCAAGGATATGCAGCACCGTGTATTACTGCGAGCTTTATATCCTGATGATCTCGAATATGTGAACGTAAGAAACTTATGTAAGGGGCAAGACCAGTTCCCGTTGCAACCATTACTATGTTACAACCCTTTGGAGTCTTGTTGAGTGTAAAAACACCTAGTATTTTTTTATCAACCCACATTCGGCTTCCGAGCGAAAGATTAAAAATTCTTGGAGTGAGCTGACCTGATTTAACCTGGCTGATATAAAATTCAAAGTTCTGCGTCTGATGATTTGCTGATGCTATTGAATAAGGTCTGATAATCAATTCGTTATCTGGTAATGTCTCAATAGGTAGGACAGAATTCGCTGAACGCGATTCGCCAGCAAGAAGTCCAATAGAAGTATATTGTCCTGCATTAAATTCTATTCTTGGTTCATCTGTTCTTACTCGTAAAATCATAAGATCCGGAGTTAACATTATTTTACCGGTAACTGTTGAATTGTAAGGTGTTTCTTTCATATAAATTTAAAAGTAAAAAAATCAAAAGGCAAAAATAAAAATTTAACGTATTAATGACAAATAATATAGTCGAAAACAACGAAATGCAGAACAAAATCATGATAGTTTCTTTATACGAATCATTTAATTTTCAATACTTTTTGTTTAGAAACGTTAATTTTTTATTGTATTTAAATTAAATAAACTGTGAATACAATCGAGTTAAAAGATAGAAAGAAGAAAGTTATAGCCTCTAATAGAAAGGCAAGGCATGATTTTGAAATAATTCAAACAATTGAATCCGGAATTGTTCTTCAGGGAACTGAAGTAAAATCTTTAAGAGCAGGAAAATGTAGTTTCCAAGATGCTTATGCAGCATTTCCTGATAAAAATAATTATGAGTTATTTTTATATAATTTTCACATTAGTCAATACGAACATGGTAATAGAAATAATCACGAACCAAAGAGACCCCGAAAATTACTTTTGAATAAAAGAGAAGCCATCAAGCTCTGCTCTTCTGTTCAGGAAAAAGGTTTAACTTTAATACCTCTATCTATTTATTTTTCCGGTCCTTTTGTAAAGCTTGAATTAGCATTAGTAAGAGCTAAGAAAAAGTTTGATAAACGAGAAGATTTGAAGAAAAGAGAAGCTACAAGAGAAATTAACAAGAAATTAAGGATTTAAGTTATGTTCCCTTCAATAAATGAACAACTTGATGTTATCCGCTCTGGAGCAATTGAGATTATTCCCGAGGAAGAACTTATAAAAAAATTAGAAAAATCAATCAAGTACAATCAACAGTTAATAATTAAGTTGGGGTGCGACCCGAGCAAACCTGATTTGCATATCGGTCATGCCGTTGTTCTCGGGAAATTAAGGCAATTTCAGGATTTGGGACATAAAGCCATTCTGATTATTGGTGATTTTACTGCTATGATCGGTGACCCATCCGGAAAAAATAAAACACGACCCCCGCTGACTTTGGAAGAGACACGAATTAATGGTCAAACCTACCTTGAACAGGCAACTAAAATCTTACGGGAGGATAATCTCGAAGTTAAATACAATTCCGAATGGCTTAACAAAATGAATTTCAACGATGTTATCGGGCTTACTGCCAAATATACTGTTGCTCAAATTCTCGAACGAGACGATTTTTCAAAAAGATATGGATCTGGTCTTCCCATTAGTTTGCACGAGCTTATCTATCCTCTGGCACAGGCAATGGACTCTGTAGTAATTGACTCAGATATTGAGCTTGGAGGAACTGACCAAAAATTTAATCTTATTGTCGGACGTGAAATTCAAAAAGCATACAACAAAGAACCTCAATGTATCCTTACGATGCCAATTTTAGAAGGTACCGACGGAGTCGAAAAAATGAGCAAATCCTTAAATAATTATATTGCATTGACAGACCCACCGAAAGAAATGTTCGGCAAAACTATGTCTATACCAGATGATTTAATTGTTAGATATTTCAGATATGCAGCTCGAGCTAATGACAGCGAGGTTCTCGAACTCGAAAACGGACTTAAATCCGGTAACGTTCATCCAAGAGATGCAAAAGTTCTGACAGCCAAAAGAATTATTGAACTTTATTATGATAAAAAAGCGGCTGATAAAGCTGAAGAGGAATTCCAAAAGATTTTTGTTAAAAAAGACATCCCTACAGATATAGAAGAAAAAATACTTTCATTCGACGACCCAATGCAACCTGTTATGGATATTCTTGTTATTTCTGGACTTATGTCATCCAAGAAGGAAGCAAAAAGAAAGATCGAAGAAGGTGGTATTTATATTGATGGAGAAAGGGTATCTGACCCTTTCTTGAAGCTCGATTTGTCATCCAAAAAATTATTCAAAGTTGGCAAAAAAACCTTCCTTTACTTGAAAAATAATGCCCGATAAATCAAAAGTAATAATAATTGGCTGTGGAGTTGCTGGAATCTCCGCTGCGATTGATTTAATTCAATCTGGCTTTGATGTAGAGATTTTTGAATCGAAGAATTTCCCTGGCGGTAGGCTCTATTCTGTTTTTGATGATGTTAGCGGCGAGGAACATGATAATGGGCAGCATCTTCTTTCGGGTGCTTATTCTGATTTCCTTGAAATTCTTAAACTTTTAGGAAGTGATAACTTAATAAGAAAACAAAAAACTTTGAAAGTTGTTTTCGCTTATCCCAATGGGTATAAAGACATTCTCAAGAGTCGTCCCTTTAAGGGAAAGTTAGGATTGTTGGCAGGGCTTTCGAACTTGAAAAAAATTTCCTTAAAATCAAAATTTCATATAATTTCTTTCTTTATCAAATTGCTTTTTAATAAATTGCAAGTTGATGACAAAACTGTCAAAGAATTACTTGTCATTAATAATCAAACAGAAGAAGCAATCCAAAAGTTTTGGGAACCACTTGCTCTTGCAACCCTTAATTCTGGGATCAACCAAGCACCTGCAATATTACTGATTGAAGTTTTAAAAAAAGCTTTCTTTACTGACAAGGAAGCTTCTCGCTTGATTTATCCTAAAGTTGGCTTAAGTCATCTTTTGGATCCATTCCCAGAGTGGTTTTTTCATAAAGGAGGCAAAATTTTTTTTGGTCAGTCTGTAAAAAAACTTATAGTTAAAGAAAATAAAGTAGAGGCAATCGAAGTTAAATCTGGTGAAATTCATTATGCTGATTATTTCATATCTACTATTCAACCAAATTCGCTATTTAAAATTTT
>CALHRB010000339.1 GCA_938038165.1 Candidatus Kapaibacterium sp.
GCAATTATCGCACCTTTTTTAATTTTTGGTTTGGGTCCTTTTCCCAGAATGGAAATTTACGGAGCAGGTTTTGCGGCAGCTTTAGCTCAAAATTTAGGATTTTTGATTGCATTGTTTTTTATATTAAAAAAATACGCTCCTATTGAGCTTGAGCTAAAATCGTTCAAAATTGATATTACAATTTTCAAAAAGATATTAAAAGTTGGCATTCCTGCAACTCTTCAATTGATTGCAGTCAGCGTTAACAGAATTATGCTTACCTATATTGCAAACATATTTGGAGTTACAGTCCTAACCACATATATGTTTGGTTTAGGGGTTGATTTGTTTGTGTTTATGTCAATCTTTGCGGTTGGTGCTGCTATAGAGATAATAACTGGACAGAATCTTGGAGCAAATCAAATAGACAGGATTTTCAAGTATCACAAATCAGCAATCAAACAATTATCAGTTCTTATGATATTATTAATTATTCTTGTTTTTGTTGCAGGGGAGTATTTCACAGCTTTTTTTATCAATGATCCAATTTTAATTAATGAAATTGTAATTTATTTGCGAATAACTGTCTTTACCTACATTCCATTTGCTGTTGGGATTGTCTCGTTAAGAGTTATAAGCGGCTCAGGTGATTACAACAGAAGTTTAAGAATTGTACTATTTATTTTTTTCGGAGTGCAATTGCCGTTGTGCTTTGTTTTATCAATTTTTTCTCCGCTTAACTATTTAGGTATCTGGTATGGTATTTTGGTAAGTCAGATTGTCTTTGCACTTGTAAGCTTGAGAATCCTATATAAGAGAAAATGGATTGAGACAAAAGTTTAAGAATGATTATTTTTGTGTTGAATTATAAATCTTTAATTTTAATTGATGAAAGAAGTAATATTTCATCGTTTGATTTCAATATCGTTTAAATCATTTAGCTTGATATTCGGGATAATTTTTTTTCTTGTTAATTCAAACCTAAAATCGGAATGGATTGATGTTTCCCCAAAATCATTAAACCTGAAAGAGACAATTTACGACATTAGCTTCATTGATAGCGATACTTCCTACGCTGTTGGTTGGAGTTCGTCTCGCTCCATAATCTTAAAAACAACTGACGGCGGAATGAACTGGAACCTAAAAGAATTTGTAGGGTTTTATTTATTTTCAGTTGAAGCCACTAATTCAAAAATTTTTGTTGTTGGATATTCAGCCAGATGTATGTGTGGTGTTTTGTTTTATTCAACAGACCACGGTGAAAATTGGGATTTCTATGAATTTGATGGTGAAAACAAGCCTCTAACATACGGAGCAATGAAAATTAGAAAAGACCATAATGGTTTATATTTTGTAACCGGTTTTAATGGGTTTATTAATTATTCTGTTGATGATTGTGAAAGCTGGCTCTATTCTGATACGGATAATAATACTGAAATTTTCAGAGACATCAAGTTTATTGATAACGACTATTATCTGGCTTTAACAGGTAAAAATTCGAGTGTTTCTGACAAAATCTACATTTCTAAAGATGCCGGCAGAAAATGGGAATTATTAGCTGATTTTTCAGAGCAGCAAATTTTAATTAGCGGAGTTCATTTCTTTAATCCAAAGGCAGGATTTGTTTTTGGAATTAAAAATGCAAAGGAGTCAATATTGCAAACAACCGACGGTGGTAAAATTTGGACGGATGTCTTTGAAGGTGAAATTGGGAATATGTTCACCGATGGACTTTTCCTGGACAATAAAATTGGATTTGCGGCAAAGCGTAAGGGTATGATTTTGCAAACAACCGACGGTGGTAATAATTGGTTCCCGGTTCAGTTTAAATCAAATAATGATATCAGAGGATTCAGATTTTTTGCCGAGGGTGGGCTCCAGAATGTTTATGCATTTGGTAATAATGGAACAATCTTGAAGTTTTCCAAAGTTACGGCAGTGGAACAAACTTTAAAAGATGTTATTCTATCTCCAAATACTTCGGATTCTAATCTTAAGCTTGAATTAGATGAATCATTGAAGTTTATTAAAGCAGAAATTTTTAATTTACTCGGACAAAAAATAATGGAAATTACCGAGTCGAAAGAAAACAACTTTTTGAATATCGAAAACCTACCCAAAGGTTTATATTTACTTTTATTACACAGAACAAATGGTGGTTTAATTTCACTAAAATTTCAAAAAAAATAAAAAAAGTTAAAAAAATTTGAGACCTTTTTACTTTTTATGTGTTTAATATAAATGAAACTAACAAATTATTAAAAAAGTTATTTGAAAATTGGGAGAATTAATCAGCAGAAAAAAAGCTCGATTTTTGTTGGCAATATTGAAAGAATTTAGTAAATTAAAATCTTGTTAACTTATTTGTTGTAAATATTAATTTTAAATCTATTTATGGAAATCAGAGATAAGAAAATCTTGGTATTGGGTGGATGGGGGCTTGTAGGTTCAGCGATTTGCCATAAACTTATGGAGCATAATCCCACGGAAATTATCATTTCATCTTTACGAGAAAACGAAGCCAAAGAAGCAGTTGAAGCACTTCGCAAAGAGTATAGCGATAAAAATCCTGATATGTTTGTTCCTAAATGGGGCAACATTTTTACCCGCACTGAATTAAAAGATGCCAACTGGGCTGATGTTCTGGCTAACCGAGATTGGCGACAACTTGTTATTAGGGATATATACGATGAACTTGATGACGAAATTTTGAAAGGCTCAGCCATTTATAACTTGGTTACCGAAACAAAACCGGATATAGTTATTGATTGCATAAATACTGCCACAGCAATTGCTTATCAGGATGTTTATAACACAACCCGGACAGTTCGCAATGATTTGAAAAATAACAATCTAAACGAAGATTCAGTTGAGCGATTATTAGCAAGTATTTATATGCCACAACTTATAAGGCATGTCCAGCTTGTTTACAGGAGCCTTCTGGATAATAATGTTAGAATGTATTTGAAAATTGGAACAAGTGGAACTGGCGGAATGGGACTAAATATTCCTTATACCCACAGCGAAGAAAGTCCATCAAGAGTCCTTCTGGCAAAATCGGGTGTAGCCGGCGCTCAAACTTTATTACTCTTCTTAATGGCACGAACTCCAAACGCTCCATTAGTCAAAGAAATTAAACCAACTGCTGCTATTGCCTGGAAAAGAATTGCTTATGACAAAGTATATCGAAAGGGACAGCCAATAAGATTAGTTGATATGGATATAAGCGATGCAAGACCAATATCGGAGCCATTTCGTAAAAATGATTTTAGGGGTGTTCAGGATTTAAACAAAGATTATGAATCTGTTTTTATTGATACGGGAGAAAATGGAATTTTTTCGAAAGGTGAATTTCAGGCTATCAGTTCCTTAGGCCAAATGGAAGTTGTTACCCCCGAAGATATTGCGGTTTATTCAATTTTTGAGATTCTTGGAGGTAACACTGGGCACGACGTAATTCAAGGTCTGGATAGCTTTACTCTGGGTCCAACTTACAGAGGTGGTATGCTTCACAACCAGGCTATAAAGAAACTTAATGAATTAGAGAAGAAACATAATAATCGCAGTATTGCCTTTGAAGCATTAGGACCACCAAGACTTTCAAAATTACTTTACGAGGCTCATATAATAAATCTGGTTGTTGGAAAAATAAAAAATATTAGAAATTTTTCATCTGAAAAGCTTTCTGATGAAGCTTTTGAGCAAGTCAGCAAAAATAGTGTTCTAAGAAGCGAGATGCTGTCAATTGGTCTTGGTATCCTTTTGCCCGACGGGAAAAAATATCTAAGAGGAAAAAATCTAATCGTTCCCAATATTGGAGATGAAGAGTTTGCAGAAATAAATAAAGAATTATTGAATTATTGGTGCAAAAAAGGTTGGATTGACTTAAGACCAACAAATATGCAAGTTTGGATAGACAGATTAAAAAATATTATCGAACAGGCTGAACAAATTTCTGCTGATGAGACAAGTTCCCGATTTACATATAATTTGGATTACTGGAACAATTTTGAAGATATTGACGAAGGTAAAGTCGTCGGGTGGATATTTGAATTCGAAGACAAAGGCTGGAGATTTAAAAGATAGAAAATTAAAATTAATTGAAATTAGACTATATAATTTATTTCTTTAATTAACAAATGTAAAATTAATTGTTTTTAACACACAAGGAGTGCTTATGAAAAAGACATTACTACTTATTGCTGCACTTTGCGGATTGTTGTTCTATACAAGCACAACATTTGCAACTGATAGCAAACAAGTAGGCGACGAACTACAAAGAAGAAGTCTCCTCTTTGAAGTTCCGGGCTTCTATCAGGGAACAAGCTATCCAATGCCATTTCAGGAAATTGGAAACCCTGTAAACCGACCCCCTGTCTCCACAGGTTACTATTTTGTTGACAGCGATGATGAAGCTCCAGATTACTGGAGACCCATCCCAGAAATAGTGGATACAACAATCGAACCAAATCTGTGGCGAAGGATTTTGCCGGGTCCAAGACTTATCGACCCACAATACTGGATTGACAATCCACAAGAAGGACTCAGATTTTTCAGAAATCCAGCTTATCCAGCATCAGATGGGAATTTTTTCACTGGTCCAACTGACTCAACAGATGATGCTATTGCTGGTCCTATTCCGATCGGGTTCAGCTTTATATTCAACGGTTTGAGATATGACAGCTTTTATGTATCCACAAATGGCTTGATAGCTTTGACCAATAGAAGATATACCTATGATGCGACAGGTCAAAAAGCTATTTTACCCGGTGCAACTTCTTGCTATGA
The DNA here is from genome assembly GCA_938038165.1 of Candidatus Kapaibacterium sp. Lineage (GTDB taxonomy): Bacteria > Bacteroidota > Ignavibacteria > Kapaibacteriales > UBA2268 > CALHRB01. The sequence continues at coordinate 4,768 of CALHRB010000339.1, forward strand.
TCCTATGAGTATGGATTGGTTCACACGAGGAAGAACAGGTGATGGATTAGCTGACAATACTCCAGATAATTGGGGCTATCAATTTTCAGTGTTAGCAAATTCGCCCAATTCACCAACAGCTGGTATCAGAACAAGAGGCGGTGCCCTCGATCAGGCAACATTTCAGACCTACAGGTCAGCATTGATTGCTCCATTCTTTGGTGATATGCATTTATCGCAGTTCAACCCTGACTTGAACCAAGCTGAAGATTTTGGTAAAGTTTACTTTAAAAGATCAAATTCAGCTGATAAACTGATTATTTACTTTATCAATATTGCACCACATAGAACTTTAGCTACTCCATTTGGGAACTATACAGGTCCAACCGATGCCCGACCCGGAATTCCACAATATATTTCCGGATCTGCTCAGGTGGTTTTAAACCGTAAAGACAGTAGTGTTACTATTATTTACGAAACATTTCAAGGTGTTGCAGTTGTTAGTGGCAGAGGTGTCCCTGCAAATACAGTTTTCAGATATAACACTTCTGCAGGAGTGTTTGGATTTGCCAGACACGTCAATTATGGTCAGTCCACAGCACCTGTTTATCCATGGGCAGCTGAATACTATCAGTCAACACATTATTTTATGAAATTTGCGAATCCTCAGGCAACATATCCTCATAACTATCTGGCAGTTAAATTCAAACAATGGAAGAATACAGTCAGAGTTGTTGACATTCAGTATCGTGTCAGAAAATCTGACCCCAATGCTGATCTTGATTTTACAGAACAAGTTCCATCCTCACAAGTTAATAACTATGAATTACTTGCTGGCGAAGAAAGAATTGGTGCAATTCAACCAGTTGCTTTAATTCAAAACTTGACAAATAATATTCAGGGTCCACAAGGTAAAAATTATCAACCACAGCAATTAAGGTTCAGAGCCCGATTCAGAATTATCAATGAAGCCTCCGGAAGAATCATTTATAACCGTTTGGTTCCTATTGATAGTACCTGCTTGGCTCTTCCAGACTCATTAGCTCAAGAATGTACAGGAGATCCTTTCGTTAGAGTCAGATATGTTAATGTTACAAAATCAGGTTCTAACTATAGTGCCTCTCCATTAGCATTCCCGGGAACATCAAGATTTAATGGTATTCCTCCTTATGGTTATGTACAGATATTATTCCCGCCATTCGAGGCAAATGAGTTCGTAGCCAATCAGATTGGTCGAATGAGGGCTTATATCATAGCAGATCCAACAAACCCAATCACAAACGAAGGTCTGGGCGATGAATGGCCCTTTGACGATACAACTTTTGTCAGACTTTTCGTGATGAAGAGGCTGGATGACTTTAGCGATGACGTAACATCATTCCATATTGTCAATAGAGTGCCAATGCCTTCAACTTTGAAATGGGTAAATATTAATGCAGAAGTACAGGCTGGAGATGAGGTCTCGAAATATCCACTTCCTCCAAGAGGTGAATATGCTGCCACAAACAACAGAGACTTTACCTTCCTTGATCCAGATTTTTCGACATTTAAGTTGCAATCGCCTGTTATTAGGATGAACAGAGATCCGGAACCACCTCCAAACAGTGATGGTGGAGATGAATTGCGTTCATTCCCAATTAATTTAACTGGAAGATACAAATCAGTATTGTCTCTGTCAGTGCAGCGTTCGCTTTATCAACCAGACTGGCCCCGTGGGTGGAGTGACCAACAGTTAATAGCTTGCGAGCCAAGAACTGTCGTCAACGGTGATCCCTTTACAGTTTGGACCAACTATGGAGGATCGGCGGCTTCATTCCCTGATCAATTTGCAGTTGAATTAATGCAACCAAGTCCGAACGGAATTCAATACATAACAAATGTTGAAGACAAGCGATGGAGATATCATCCAAGGCGTGGCGGAGCTAAACCTGTAACTAATATGGCAGCTTATATTCTCTATGGAGCTGGAGGTGCAATGAGAGGCTTCCTAGAAGGAGATAAAGACTCTGCTTTATCACCACCAACTGCAGGTTTCCTGAATGGTTTGAGACCCGATATCTATGATGATGGTATTGATTATGAATATAAGAAAATCTTTGTTCCAATTCCTGATACATTTATTTCAGCCGAAAAAGATGGAGCAAAGAATTTCAGATTCAGACTTAAACTTTATTCAAGGAATCAAGGATTTGGTGGTAATAAAAAATGTATCTCTTGTATTCCTGATGACGATGATCCATTCTTCGTTGATAACGTAAGAATTCTGTTCCCGTCAGAAATCACAGATCTTGAAATTTCTGTTGTTAAAGCACAATGGCCATATACTATCGCTCCGGCTTCACAAGCTGACAAGATCCCAATCAGAGTAAAAATGAGCAATAATACAAGCGTTTATGCACCTTCATTCTTAGTAAAAGTTATGATTTATCGTAATGCCGGTGATCCCTATCCAATCTATTGTCGTGTTCAACCTCTGCCTGGTCTTCCTCCCGGAACAGTTCTTGATTATGCTATGCCTGATTGGAACGCAAGAAAAACCGGACCTGGAAAATATTTCATGCTCGCAAATATAATTGTTCCCGGTGGTGATATCGAACCATTGAACGATACTACATTCACATTCTTCGAGTTAAGATTCGGGGATGTATTTGCCTATGATCCGGCACAAAGTCCAAGAAACGATGTTCCAGATAACTCCTTTACCGGTATTGCTGGACGTGGTTTGAACCTTTATGGTTTTGCCGCAGGTGGTAATGGTTCGATTTATGGTCCATCCGGCGGTTATGATAACAACACTTTAGGTGCTGGCTATGTTGGTGGTAGCGGTTCAGGTCAAATTGCTGTTAAATTTACTTTAACAAGACCAGACACAATTAAAGGTTACAAGGCATACTTTGGTGAATTAAACCAAGCTGGTGATGATATCTCGTTCGAAATTTACACTGATCAGGGACAACCCGGTTCGCCTGTCCCAGGAACGTTAATTTACAGACAACGTGGTTATGATGAAGATAGAAGAGAATTTTACTTTGCTGAATATGTCCAGTTTAATTTGCCAAGACCTGTTGTGCTAAATGCTGGAAGTTACTGGATGGCTATCGGTCAGATGGGTGAAACAGGTCTTGAGCTTGGTGCTTCCAAGTCAAGAGTCGGTATGAGAACTACGAGTATTTACATTCCACCTCCAGTAACCGCCGTTGGTCCTGTTGGTGGTAGTGGTTACCATCTTGTCATTGAAAAAGATTTCAGAAGAACTAACCCAAGTCAAAACTTAATTAATAATAACTTCTTCGCCTTTGAAAATACAAGAAAGAGTGGTCAGTGGATACAGTTTATGCCTACTATCGGTAACCCTGCTTATGCTCACTTGCATCACTATGGTATTTCACCTGCTGACAATTATACAGCGACGCTATCAAGAGGTACATGGATTCCAATGATTAGACCATATTTTGGAAACAGAACTCACAGCTCAAATCCCGAATACGAAATTTGCCCCGACATTCCTGTTGAACTTACCAGTTTTGATGGTCAGGTTAGAAGTGGTGGTATCGACTTATTCTGGGAAACTGCTTCAGAGCATAATAACTATGGTTTTTATGTTGAAAGAAGAATCGGAACAAAAGAAGAAACTGATTGGAATTCAATTGGCTTTGTTAAAGGAGTCGGAAACTCAGCTGTAGTCAATAGATATAACTACCTCGATAAAGAAGTTGTTCCGTTTACTACTTATCAATATCGTTTAAGGCAGGTTGACAGAGACGGTATCGAAAATTGCGAAACCTTCTCCAAGATTATCACCTTGACCTATGACAATGTTGAAGAGCTGACATTAGCTCCTAACTCTCCCAATCCATTTACAACAAGTACTCAAATTACATTCAATCTGCCATCAGATGAAAATGTTAAACTTGAGATCCTTGATGTATTTGGAAATGTTGTTAAGACATTATTCAATGGTAATCTACCTGCAAAACAACATATTTATAACTGGGACGGAAGAAACGAAGCTGGTGCCTTTGTATCAAGTGGTACATATATTACAAGGCTTACAGCAGGTGATCAGGTTAAAACAAGCAAAATGACATTAGTAAGATAAAACTTACTGATAGACTAATAATAAAGCCCTTCGCTCGTTTATGAGGAGGGGCTTTTTTTTATTTGATTCTTTTGTTTTTATGTTTACAGGTCTGATTGAAGAAGTTGGTGAAATTAATAACATAACTTCAATAGGTGGTGGTTATAAAATTTCAATAAAAGCAAATCATATAATTGATGACTTAGCTGTAGATGATTCTGTCTCAATCAATGGTGCTTGTCAAACTGTTGTTCAGGTTAAAGGAAATATTTTCGAGGTCGAAGCGGTCGAGGAAACATTAAGAAAAACAACACTGGGAAATTTTAGGAGCGGTAAAAAAGTTAATCTTGAAAGAGCTCTTACATTAAACAAAAGGTTAGGTGGTCATCTTGTTCTTGGTCATGTTGATTGCGTAGGGACTGTTCAATCAATTCAACCCGAAAGAACTGGAGTCCTTATCAAAATAAAATATCCTCCAGAATTCAGCAGATATGTCATCAATTCTGGGTCAATTTGCTTGGATGGTGTTAGTCTCACAACCGCCCGGAATGGTAATGATTGGTTCCTGGTATCAATTATTCCTCATACCTGGAACAAAACCACTCTTTATTCATTAAAAATAGGTGAAAAAGTCAATCTTGAGTTTGATGTGCTGGGTAAATATATTGAGAAACTTATCCATAGCAATCAGATCTCTCAGCAAAAAAACGAAGATCTATGGAAGGAGTTTCTTTCAGATTACTAATTTTTTTATAAATTTTCTTCTTTATTTTTTTTACCTAATTATAAAAGCCCTGAAGAAACATCCTCGGGGCTTTTTTTATTTTATAGATTTTGTTGTTAATCAGTGAATTGAAATCAAAGGAATAACAATTCTTTGGTCTTTATATTTAGCCACCAAAAAATAAAGACCCTGTATTGAGTTGAAATCAATCTTAATTGAACCTTCGCCTTCGGATATTAATCTATTTGTTTTATAGTTCTGATTACCAAGTGCATCATAGACAGAAAATTCAACGATTTCAGATAGATCGCTTTTAGCAGAGTAATGAACGTTTAAATAGTTTATGAAAGGATTTGGTGATATCCAAAGATTTAGAAGTTCATCCTTGCTTGAAAATTTATTATCATATACGGAAAGGCTCGAAACAACTTCTCCTACGAGTTCAACAAAGAAATCTTTTTCATTGAAAGCATCACTCGAAATTTTTATCAATCCTTTATAAACTCTTTCCTTAGGACGATAAGAAAATCTGACTATGAGCTTGACGGAATCTTTTGGTTTGATTGTTATAGGAACCTTAACAACCTGATGGAAATTGAAAGCATCATCATCGTTTTCTTCGATTTTCAGGTAGTTGATATTGAGATCCATATCTCCGTCATTGCGAATATAAAAATCAATATCTTTTTTCAAATCAATTTGTTTGATTTTTCCGAAATCAACCTTTTTACCATAATTAGTTGCTATAATAGGACCTTGATTGCCTTTTCCGGCTGTACCGACGACATCAACATATCTGTAATCGGGGTTGGCATTTGTAAAAATTGATAGCTGGGCATTATAAAATTGCTTATCCACTTTTGGGATGAAACGAACAATTACTTTATGAGATTGCCCTTTTTTCAAAGTTACTGGTTTATTGGGTTTTACCTCGCCACCTACTATCTGGAAGACAGTATCTTCTTCCCACCAGGAAGTTTCTTTTATTATAAGATTTTCGGTTCCTATGCTTTTTAATTCCAATTCAATATCACGGGTTGAGTCAACCGGAACGTGACCAAAATCAATTCTTAGTGGTTCAATGGAAAGAACAGGACCGTCGGGTGGAATATTTCCAAGAAGCCAAACCATAGCACGGTAAAGCAAAGATCCTCTGGGAATATCACCTGCAAAACCTTCGAAGCCCATACTCCAGGCTGCTATTCGTGACTTACCCCATTCAGCTTTAATTCCAACCAGGGTATCTGTTGCATAAGCATTGTTCTTTCTGATTACATGATCAACAGGCTGGAAGATATTTCGATCCCGGGTTTGAAAGACATTAACACTCAAGTAATTTGCGAGAGGCCACCAAACCTCCGTTCCTGTATTGAATCCAATATTGCACCATTTAACTATGTTTTTTCCGATAGGACATTCCAAATCACCACGAATCCAAAAAGACCACCACATCAGAGTATTGCCCTGAATGTGATGGAATGGAAGAACTCCGATATAGTTAATTCCGAGTGTATCCGTCAAAAACTTTTGAACTTCAGTGTTTTTTTCGCTACTTCCAGCGTCAAAAGCATACCAAAGGAATTTTCTACCTGTTATCATAACATTTTTTCCTGCAACAATCATTTCCCTGATTTTCTGCAGAATGTTCAAACCTCCAACGCTTGCGTTCAAAGGTAAATCCCCAAGAGGAAAAATGGCTAAATCATAATCTGTAATTTTATATTGACTGAATGTTGAAGTAGAAAAACTTGCCACCCTGGCATATTTTGCGTAAGTGTCTGTGTGTGCTTCGTCAGTGAAGTATTTGCCATAGGCTTCATCAGCAAATTCAGTATCGAAATTATTAAACAGTATATACTTATATGGATTAACCTGTATCTTATCATTTCTCCCATCTCCTTTTGCTGAAAAGAAAGGAGATATCATAGTTAAACAAATAAGTAAAGGTAATAGCTTTTTCATTCCCTCCTCATGATTTTTATTTGATATAAATTATGGGTTTTGAATATCTTTGATTTTTGTTTTCTAATATTAAATAATACAATCCAGAGCTTAAATCTTTATTAATTTCATGTTTGAATTCCATTTGATAAAATGATTCAATAATATTTTCATAAACCAACTTTCCGTCTGCGGAAACTAAACTTATTTTTACTGGGGAGTTAATCGGATTTACTGAACTGATATAAATTTGAATTTTCTCGGTTACTGGATTTGATAAAACACCAAAATCGAACTCATTAAAATTGGCTGTGGTTACGTTACTCGGTGAAATTCCTTCGCCAGTGAGTTTAATTTGTAGGATGGGTGCATTCAAGGCATCTGAGTATATCATTAGTGTTCCATCATATAACTTTTCTTCTTTTGGCTGGAAATAAACTTCTTTGATTTTTTTACTACCAGAAGGTATCTTTGCACTTCTGGTGCCGTCTCCAAAGAAAATTCCTGAACCTTCATCCAGTGCAAAAATACTGTCAATGATTAAAGTTGTATTACCACTGTTAATAATATCGAAAGACCTGGTGATTTTTTCGCCAACGGGAACTCTACCAAAATCTAATTTATTATCAGACAAGCTAATACTGATAATTCCGCCTGATCTTAATTCACCATTGCCAGTTAAATTTATAGCCTTTTCGGATTCTAATTGAGAATTTGATTTAATTATCAAAAAATCAGAGTAATATGCTTTTTCTTTTGGCTTAAAACTAATTGTTACGGTGTGGAGTTCTCCTGATTTAAGCGTAACTGGTTTGCCACCGTCTGTTATTGAAAAAGCATTTTTACCGCTGAAATTTTCGATCTCGATGGAAGAAACAATTAAAGGTTCGCTTCCTATATTCCGAAAGGTAACTGTTGATTCGGAACTATCTCCAACGTAAACATAGCCAAAATTTACGTTTTCGTCTAAAGATTCAATTTGTGCGCCAGGCTGTGGTTCACCTTCAATGAACCAGTTCAAAGCTCTTTCAATCAGGGAATAACGGAACGGGTTGCCCGCAATATTTTCAAAGCCATAGCTCCAAAAAACAATCTTTGAGTTTCCGATTTGAGTTCTTATACCAAGTAAAGTGTCAGTTAAAGGTGCTGGGTGAGACCTAGTAAAAATATCAACTGGAAAATATTTGTTTGGATCTTTGGTTTTGAAAACATCAACATAAAATATTGTATCAAGAGGATAATAAGTTCTTGCTCCCTGAGTATATCCCTGATTACAGAATCTAACATCAGCCCTGCCGATGGGGTCTTTTGGGGCACCTCTGACAACGTAACCCTGAAAATAAATTGTGTTTCCACTTACGTAATGAACAGGCAACCTTTTTATGAAATCTATTCCAAGAGTATTAGTAAGAAAATTATTGACATCAGGATGTTTAACTTTGGAGTTTGGATCGAATTCGCCCCATAGTCCATTCTTTGAGATTATCATAACACTTTTGCCCGAATCTATCATTTGTTTGATCTTATCAATGACATAATGCTTGCCTGTTGGAGTTCTTACGCTCAAAGGATACTCACCGAGAGCAAAGATTGCTACTTCATAATCAGTGATGTTTATTAGGTCAAAAGTTTCATCGGAAAAAGGCAGGGATTCTAATTCTCTTCCGCAATAATACCTAAGGTTATTTTCGTATGCATCTGCATTGTATTTTGGGTCGAAATTGTTGAAATAAACATAATAACATGATTTTGTGTTGACAGATGGAATAAGAATTATAATCAGCGATAAGATCATAAATTTTATTTTCATTTCTGTCTCCTTTGTTAATAATTGAGACTTGCTTTAATTTAAATTTAGTATAAGTTTTTGATTATAAGTTGGGATGAATCCACCTGTTAATTTTCGATGGATTCATTCCCAAAGCTTCAATTATCTGCTAACAATAATTTTAAAATTATTTGTTTATTATTACAGGCAAATTAACCTTTGCACCTTCAATATTTGCAATAATGAAATAAACACCAGAGCTTAAATTTTCAATGTTAAAATCAATTCGGTAATATCCGGGATTTGTGGTTTGTTCAAATAGATTACTAATGAATCTGCCACTTATATCAATCAGCTGAATATTAAGATTTTTCGGGGTATTACCACCGAGGGAGAATTCTATTATACCATTAATGGATATTGGATTTGGAGTTGCCTTGATTTTAAACAAACCATCTTCGGAAATAGCTTCGGTAACAGAAGAGGCTACATCAGACTCACCAACTAACTGAATTTCGAAAACCGGGAAATTTTTAGCATTTGAACTAACTGATATAGTTCCTTCATAGGTTTTATTTTCTTCAGCAGGGCTGAATTTAATTGTAATAGACCGGCTGTCATCTTTTGGAACTGTACCGGGTTCGTTGCCATCAACAAATGAAAAAACTCCGTTATCATTTTTTGTGAATTTGATTTCGCTGATAACCAAATCGTCACTACCGGTATTAAAAAGCACAACATCTTTATTCATTGATTTACCAGGTTTGACCTTCGGGTTAATCCATTCAATTTTTTGTTTGTTGGCTGTGATTTGAGCACCGGCACCCGGAGCACCTTCGGCAATAAGGTTTACGACTTCATCTTTTGCATTTTCAGCATTAGAAGTAATAAATATAGAACCATCATATTTCTTTGCAGCTTTTGGTGTAAATTTGACTGTAACGGCTATCTGATTGCCCGGTTTAATGGTAATGGGGGTTGTTCCTCCTGCAGTTATTACGAAAACACCATCGGGGTCATAGTCCGGATCGTTATAAAGTTGAGAAATGATTAAGTCCTTGTCTCCGTCATTTTTAATCGAGAAAGACATTTCTTTTGAGCTGCCGACTTGAACTTTATCAAAATTCAATGTGGAGTTGGACAAAGTAATTTTCGGTCCACCGGAGGATGTGGTTGATGTGAGCCATTTCATAGCCTGAGATAGTAATTTAGCTCTTGCACCTTGATCATCAAAGGCTCCTAATTCAAAACCACAATATATAACTTTAGAGAAACCATTATCAACTTTGAAACCTGCGATATCTGATGCTTTGTTATTGTAAGTGAAACAGGCTGTTGCCTTACTGTTCGAAGGTATTGAAAATACGTCGGAAAAGAAGTTATAACCATTCTGAGGATTTGCATTACTCGGGGCGATGATATTCATACCCACAGGATCACTATCAATTCCATTAACGTTATATCTGTTAATGCTAATATTATTACCACTGATAGTATATCTTTGATCGGCTCGAGTCCAATTTACTCCCAATTGGTCAGTAAAGAAAGACCTGTACTGAGCTGGGGCGTTGAATTGTGCGGTATAAGCATAAAATCCGTTGCAGTCAGAAAAGATAAGAACATTTTTTCTCATACTAATCATTGAACTTATAGTATTCAGCATTGAAATTGTCAGGGGATTAATTCCTATACTGCTGCCAGTAAAATATGAAGACGTGCTGAAGATAGCTACATCAAAATTTGTTGGAGGATAAGCCTGAATAGTCTCGTCGGCATATGGAATAACAGCCAGATCTTTGTTGTAAACTGATAACTGTGCAAAAGCGTTTATATAATGAGTTATCCACGGATTATAACCGGAATATAGAGCATATTTTGTATTGTCAGTTAGTATATAAAAATCTGCGGTTGTGGGAGAACTTGCAGATGTTGTAATAGGAGTAGCTTTTACAACAATAGCAGCAAAACCGGCGTTATCTTTTGTTTTGACAGTTACAGTAACTTCGGTTGATGCATTTGCTGCAAGTGTTGTTGAAGTGGGGCTGACGGTTGCTGTCCAACCTGTTGGCAAAAAGCTTGACTGGTCAATAACAATATCGAATTTATAGCTTGACTTGTTGGGATTTGTTAATGTGATTTTTTTTGTTAATGTGTTATTTCTGGCTGAGGTAAGGAATCTGTCAGCAATTGTTTCAAATTTACCAGTAATCATACTTTGAGCAGCCTGATAAACTTCCTTGGTCCCATCATCCTGAATGAAAGCAACTATGTAAACCTTTGACTTATCCCAACTTGATTGTAGTGTGTAGTTTTGAGTGAATTTCTTTGTCTCGTTTGCGGCAATAGAAATTGTTGTTCCATTGTGATCGGGAAGCATTCTTCTGACCACCCAGGGAAATTCTTTCTCTCCGTTTGATCCCGGTGGGGTGGTAAATACTACATTTTGTTCAACAACCGCAATTCTTAGCTTCTTGTTTGTTAATTCCTGTGAGGAGTGAACCTCAACTTCAACTGTTGCAGAGGAACCTGTTCTCGTTTCGGTCACATTTATTGTGATTGGAGACATTTGACTCCTCAAAGCATTAACAGAAGATCCAATATTGGCGACACTGGCTGGATGACCGCGTACAGTTCCAAGGAAAACATAATGTGGAACACCTGTAACATTGTAATACTGAGTCCTTCCGTTATGCATTGTTGGATTTTCAGCATTAAATGGATCGTACCCGGGGAAATTTGGGTGAAATGCTATTGGAATTAAAACATCCAAGTTATTTTTTACATAGCTATGGAAAGTTGGATTTGAAGCCGCACAAGGTCCGCAAGAGGCGTTAGTAAAATGTTCAATTAGACCTTTTTTAGGTGAGTCCGAAAAGCTTAAATGTGTGCAGAGAAAAAAAGCCAATGCAATCACTAATAAACTTGTAATGAGTTTGAAATTGTTCATAGTTTATCCTACAATAAAATAAAAAAAATGATAATTTTTTTTATAACACAAATATAGTCAATAAAGTTACAAGAATTTTGTTATTTTTCAAAAAAAATTAATATTAGATAATATATATTTCTAAGGAATTGCCATTACTCCAAGAATGGCTTTGCGAGATGCTCCGGTTGCCGACATAATATTTCCGTGCAAATTGCCAAGAGTTCTCCAAGCCAAATAAGCAAAACATAACGCTTCTTTTGCATCATAGGGGATACCAAAATCATCTGATAAAAACAATTCAACTTCAGGGAGTAATGTTTTGATTCTATCAATAATGAATAAATTCTGAGAGCCACCACCAGATACAATTAATTTCCCTCTAGGCTTTGCATTTTTTCTGATATTTTCGCAAATACTCCAGGCGGTAAACTCTGACAAAGTACAAACAAAGTCGTTATAATCAAATTTATCAAGTCTAGCCCAGTTGATGATTGAGGAAATATAATCTTCATTGAAAAATTCTCTTCCCGTTGATTTAGGTGGGGATTTATGAACGAATTCATTTTGTTTCAAAACCTCGAATAAAGATTCAATTATTTTTCCACTCCTTGCATGAAATCCTAAATCATCATAAGGTTGATTGAAGTATTTTTGCATAAAAATGTCAATCAAAACATTGCCGGGACCGGTATCGAAAGCAACAACGTCATCTTCTGAAGCATTGGCAGGTATGTATGTTATATTTGATATACCCCCGATATTTAGCATGGTAACATCTTCAGTTTGGCTTCTGAAAAAATAGTAGTCAAAAATAGGGACTAATGGTGCTCCTTGACCACCAAGTGCTATGTCAGCTGATCTAAAGTCGCCAACAACGGGAACATTTATAAGATTTGCAAGGTACGAGGCAGAGCCTAACTGCAAAGTATGTCCAATTTTTTCCTGATTCTTAACATCATTTGTTTTTGGTTCGTGCCAAACAGTTTGACCGTGAATGCTGATGGCATCCAAATCCAGTGCTGATAATGCGGCAGATTTGAGAATTGCTTTCACTGATATGGAATATAGTCTGGATAGTTCAGAATTCACAAAAGATAATTCAGAAATGCTTGAATCTGATCTTATTATTTTGTGGATTAGTTGAGTTATTTTATCGGGTATTTCTGATTTATGCTGTTCGATTATTTCAAATTGATGTCTTCCGGAATTATCAACTGAAAATGAGGCTAATACCGCATCCATTGAATCAACGGAAGTCCCGGTCATCAAGCCACAGATAATCCTTGGCTTCGAAAGCCATTGTTTTGAATTTAATAAACTAAAATCTGACATTTGAGCAAATCGAAAGCAAGGGGTTAAACAACCCCTTGCTATTATCGTGAAAATGTAAAGAACAATTAAACCATAGCTGCTGGTGGTGCAGGTTCGTCAGGACTTCCGGCATTCTTAACAGGGGTTCTGACAAGTATCCAGCCAACAACCAGGAAAACAAGCAGACTGATGAAAAACGTTGGATTATCAAACAGAGTAGGTATTTTCCATTCCAAAACAGCGAAAAGAGCAAATAGTAAACCTATTAGAGCCTCGCCGGCTATTAAACCTGCCGCCAACAAAACACCAGTGTTGCCAACTCTTGCTTGCTGAGCCTCGTTGAATTTTTTCTTTTCAGCAACTTTATCCAGAATACCTTTTATCAAGCCACCGATAAAGATTGCGAATGAAGTTTCAAGAGGAAGATACATACCAACGCAAACTAACATCGGGCTTTTTACTTTTACCAGAATGAAACCAATAGCCATAAGAATTCCAACAATGATCAAGCCCCATTCCATATTTCCACCGAGTATTCCCTGGGAAAGAATAGCCATCAAAGAAGCTTGAGGAGCGGGGTATTCCTTACCTCCAAGACCGGTTACTCCGGGAGTATATGTTCCATTTCCATTTTCCTGGATATCACCTTGATGGAGAACTAAAAGGGGAAAGAACATTACAGCTGCTGCCAATATAATACCAAGTATGTCGCCGAATTGCATTTTCCAGGGTGTTCCACCTATGATATGACCTACTTTTAAATCCTGAAGCATTTCTCCTGCAACAGCTGCTGCAACGCAAACTACTGCTGCTACCCCGAGAACAGCCGGAACACCTGCTTCTCCTTTTGTGCCAAGAATAACCATTAATACGGCAGCAATTAAAAGGGTAGAAATAGTTAAACCGCTGATCGGATTGTTGCTTGAACCAATCAAGCCGACCAAATAACCTGACACAGCAGCAAAAAAGAATCCAGCTATGACCATTACTATGGTTGCAATCAGAGCTGGAACTAATGTACCCGAAAACCAGTAGTAGATGAAGAATGTTGCTATGGAAGCAAGTAAAATTAGAATAAATACCCATTTAAAATTCATATCCTGTTGAGTTCTGTCCTCAGCAACAGTTCCGCCTGCTGCTTTTTTTGTATCACGAACAGCCCTTCCAATACCTTGAATAAGGCTTTTCCTCATTCTCCATAATGTGAAAGCAGCACTCATCAACATTCCGCCAATAGCGATTTTTCTGACAACGTTTTTCCAGGTTGATTCACCGACCTCAACCCAGGATTCATTATTCATTTCATAATAATTATTTGCCAGATCAGATTTTGTGCCTCTGTCATATTCAGATTTAGCCTTTTGGAACCTACTTTCTGCTTCTGCCTGTGCAGACGAAAATATCATGATTTCTTCTTCGGTAGCTTTATTGCTTTCTAAATGAACTAAGATTTTGTTCTTTTCTTTTTGAGCATAATCATATAATTCACCGTCTGAAAGCTGGGGACTTTTAGCTTTTTGATTTTCAATAATTTTTTCAATAAAAACAGAATTAAAGTATTTGTCCCTGTTGATGTTGTCAATGTTTATACTTGGAGCGATAAAAAACATCAGAACGGGAACAAATAAGCCCCAGGCAAGCAAACCACCGGTAAAGTTTAGTGCTGCGAGGTTAGGACCGATAATATAACCAACGCCCATATATGCAGGGCTAACGCCCGGAGTGCTGATGATTGATCCACCACCGGTCGCAATTGAAGTGCCTCCTATTTTGATATTTCCAATTGCAAAAGGGAAATAATGAGACCAGCTTGCGGCAAATAGTTTAATTTGTTTTAATACTTGAATCAAGGCACCAATTCCCATAGCTGTGAATAGAAACTTAGCACCGCTTGAACCAGTTCTACCGGCTTTATGAATTTCAGCTGCAGCCACTGATTCAGGGAATGGAAGTTCTCTATCCTCGACCATTACTCTTCTGATTATTGTTATAAATAATATTCCAAACAAACCACCCACAAGAAGCACTGCTGAGGTTTGTAAGTAATTTGAAACCGACCAGAAATTCTGTCCGTCCCATACTCCGGCAATAATGAACGCAGGTATTGTAAATATAGCTCCTGCAGCGACAGATTCACCAATTGAACCAACTGTTCTTGCTATATTTTCTTCGAGGATAGATCCTTTGAAAATTTTTAGAAATGCCATTCCTATGACTGCCGCAGGATATGTAGCGGCTATTGTCATACCTGCTTTTAAACCAAGATAGGCATTAGCTGCGCCAAGGACGACTGACATTATTAATCCGATTATTAATGCTCGTATTGTCATTTCTGCCATTGGCATATCAGGGGGGACAAATGGGACGTATTTCTTTTCTTCCATAAACTCTCCTTTTTTACTGCTGATTAATATTTAAATAAAAAAACAACAATTGTTTATTTTATTGTTATTTACTAAATTCTTCAAGGAATAATGCTGATACTTTGATGCCTCCGTAAAAATTCTCTAAGCTAAAATTCTCGTTTGGAGAATGAATATTATCTCCGGGAAGACCCATTCCCATAAGCACAGATGGTGCATTTAGCACTTCGAGGAATGTCGAAACTATTGGTATTGAACCGCCTTCTCTTGTAAATAAAACTTCTTTGCCAAAAGCATTTTGGAATGCTTTGACTGCTGATTTAATACCTTTGCTGTCTAATGGAACTAAGACCGGATTGCCTCCGTGTAATCTTGCTATTTCAATCTTTACTGTTGGTGGGGCAATGTTTTTTAGGTAGTTTTCAACTTTACTGATGATATCGTCAGGTTTTTGGTCGGGGACTAACCTCATCGAGATTTTTGCAGTGGCTTTTGAAGGAATAATTGTCTTTGCCCCTTCGCCGATGTAGCCACCATATATGCCATTGAGATCGAGCGTTGGTCTTGCTGATACTCTTTCGAGGGTGGTGTAACCAATTTCTCCGTTGACCATTGATATGCCCAGATCCTTGCAATATTCATCTTCGTCAAAAGGAAGTTTTTTGAAATTTTCTCTTTCATCCTTTGAAAGAGGTCTGACATCATCATAAAAGCCAGGGATTGTTATTCTGCCGTAATCATCTTTCAATCTGGAAATCATCCAGCAAAGAACATTCAAAGGATTATCAATCCCACCTCCATAAGTTCCGGAATGAAGATCACGGTTTGGACCTGTAATTGTCAGTTCTACAAAGGCAATTCCTCGAAGTGAATAACAAATTGAAGGTATGCCTTCTGCAAACCACTCAGTATCTGATATAAGCACAGTATCACACTTTAACAATTCACGATTGTTTTCTATGAATTCATCAAGATGGTTGCTACCGGCTTCTTCCTCGCCTTCGATCAAAAATTTGATATTAACGGGGAGCCTTCCAACTGTTTTCAAATATGATTCGACAGATTTGACGTGAATCAATAGCTGACCTTTGTCGTCTGCACTACCTCGGGCATAAATCCTGCCATTTTTGATTACCGGATCAAATGGTGGAGAGTCCCATAGATTCAATGGGTCAACAGGTTGAACGTCATAATGCCCGTAAACAAGTACGGTTGGAGCCTCTTTGCCTGCGTCGAGCCATTCTCCATAAACGATTGAATGTCCTTTGGTTGGGAAAATTTTAACGTTATTCAAGCCTGAGTTTTTCATATTTTCAGAAAGCCATTCCGCAGCCTGTATCATATATTCCTTGTAGGATGATATGCTGCTTATGCTTGGGATTTTTAAGAATTCAACTAATTCTTTAAGGAATTTTTCCTTGTTGTTTGAAATGTAAGTTAATATATCATTCATAACTATTTGAGTAAATCATAAAAAAATAAAAATATAAAAAAATAATGAATTATTATTAATAGATATTTTTTAATTAATGAAAAAAGTGAAAGGACTAAAAAGTCTTTTCACTCTTAAATTTTTGAAATTGACTATTTATTTTCTACTAAGGCTCAGGTTGAATTGGTTTGCCAGTTCTTGCTATACTAACAATACCACTTACAATAACCCATTTTCCTCCCTCTTTTTTCAGGGTGCGGTTGACTCGGAAAAAGTAATTTTCAGGTTCTTGTGAACCTGTCATTTTGTATGTAGTTGGGATTCCGTAAATAATTGAAGCGAGTGTGCCCCGACTATCCATTTGAATTGAAACATCACTCATTTCACCATAAGTCAAATTTTCAACGGCATTAAACTGTTCGGTAATAGCTTTTTTGAAATCACTCAAAGATTTAATGATTTCACTTGAGTCAGTTCCAAAAAATATAACATCTTCGGATAAATAAGGAACTAAACCTTCGAATCTTTCCTGCTCCATAGCTTTGTTGAAAGCTTTAATAGTGGCAATAATTTCTTCTTTTTCTTTTGCCATTTCGGCAGTAGTAAGTTCATCAGGTCTAGGTCCGCAATTATAAACTAAGAAAAGAGATATGGAAATAAAAAGTAAATATTTAAGCATAAGCTCACCTACTAAAAATTGTAAATTTATATTTTTATAAATTATTTAAAATTACTTAAACTTAATATAAACATTTTTAACAAAAAACAGTAATTTTTTTTTAAAAAACAGGATTTTATATTTTAAAAGTTGGTATGTTAATTGCAAAATTTATTAGTGTATTCAATATGAAAGGATTATATGAAAGTTCAAAAAATTGCAAATAACCAGGTTAACGAGATTGATTATCATAGCTTTATATTAGAGAAGCCACACTCTCAAAAAAAGAATAAAGCGCTTGAACAAAAAAGAGAAATAACAGAATTTAAGCCCGAAGAATTGCTACAAACACTCGAGAAGCTGGAGAATAATAAACAAATGGATAATAGTCATCCACTTAAAAAATCTGAGAATGCCCCAATAGAATCTTTTCAAGAAGCAATGATTGAGCTTGGTTATTTTAAGTCTCCTTTCTTCAAAGTTAATGCTTCGGCTGCTCAAGCAAATTTGAGAAATGAAGATGTTCTCTATCTTTTCAAATAAATTTTGTTATTTATGAAATTATTGCTAATTTTGTAATCTTAATTTTTTTAGGATTAACATGGCAAAGAAAGAAACAAGAATTATTATTACTCTTGAGTGTACCGAGGCAAAAAAAGAAGGTAAGCCAGCCTCTCGTTATACTACAACAAAGAACAAAAATAATACTCAGGAAAGATTGGAAATAAAAAAATATAATCCTTTTTTAAGAAGGCACACAGTCCACAAAGAAGTCAGATAAGAAAAAAATTGTTAAAAGCATCTTCAAATGTTAAAGGTCTTGTTGTTGCAAGACCTTTTTTTTAATAATCCAAACCATGTTCTTTCCGAATAAGCCTTATTTCTTCAATTTTCTTTAGTTTGTTTGACAGAGCGACAGCTAAATCTATCTTTCTTGAATTGCAATAATTCATTAAAGCAATGAAAACGTCCGAAGCCTCTTCTGCTAAATCATCTAAGTGGATATCCCTGCCCTTCCAAATCTTTTTTTCTAAATTTGCTAATTCACCCGCTTCACCGTTGAGTTCGAGGCAGAAAAATTCAGGAGGCTTTTTGGTGAAAAACTCATTCTGGTAATTATCAAAGTCATTCTGAATGATGGTTAAACTTTTGTCAATCTCAGTAATTAGGTGCTGAAGAATATCCATATTAAATATCTACTGTTGATTCATCATCTTGGGGCAAATCTCTCATTCTGTAACCGACACCTCTAATGCTTTGGATTAAAGGTTTTGTTCCGTCTTCCCGTTCAATTTTGGCTCTTAACCTTTTAATATAAACGTCAATAATGTTCGACTCGGGATCGAAATTATGTTTCCAAACGTGCTGAGTAATAGTGCTTCTGCTTAAAATTCTGTTTTTGTTTCTAATTAAATATTCGAGAAGAGCATATTCTTTTGTGGTAAGTTCAATTTCTTTTCCAAAGCGATAAGCAACGTGAGAAATTGTATCCAAAACGAGATCACCGCATTTAAGTTTAGTTGATTTTTCAGTGCTCGAACGTCTCAATATTGAACGTAGGCGAGCTGCAAGTTCCTCAAAGCTGAATGGTTTTGGCAAATAGTCATCAGCCCCAAGATCCAGACCTTGAACTCTATCTTCAGTTGTTCCTCTTGCAGTAAGCATCATTATAGGAGTTGATATACCAGCATTTCTTAATTCATTAAGCACTTTGAATCCATCCATCCCCGGGAGCATAACGTCGAGCAAAATAGCATCAAATTGGTTGTTCATAGCCATTTCGAGACCTGTCTTGCCGTCCGAAGCTGTTTCAACGATATATCTTTCCTCTTCCAGTCCGTTTTTTATGAAACTGGCTACTTTACGTTCATCCTCAACAACTAAAATTCTCATAATTATTTTCTCCCAGATGGAATAATAATAAAACCTAAATTTAATAATTAATTGTTAATTAATCAATGTTAATTTTTTTTTACTTTTATTTTCCTACAAAAACAGGATAGATTTCTCTGGTTCCATTTGATAATTCAAGACTGAGGTAATACAAACCGTTAGCAACTAATTTTCCGTTCAGATTTTCGCCGTTCCATCTGTCGCAATAGGTTATATTGGGCAATCTGGAAATGCTTTTTACAGGTTCAGCAACCAATCTGTTGTTTTGATCATAAATTTTGATGCTGACGTTGCTCTCGTTTTTCAGAACGTAAACAATTTCCAGCTCTTCTACTGGAGGTTTGAAAGGATTTGGTGCGACAAGGGTAATAAATTTAGGTTTTGAATTCAATATTGTTGTGTCTTTTTGCATACAAGAATTTTCACAACAAAATCTAAACATTAAATCATCCGGGTAATCGCTACGAGCTTGCCAAACATATCTCTCTTCGGATATATCAATTTTAGCAATTTTCCTAAAGCTTGCTCCATAATCATCTGAAACAAGAATGGTCAAGCTGTCACAAGGGTGATTAATTGACTCTGTGTCCCAATAAAATGTGAAATTACAACACGCTGAATTATTTTGCTCCAATTTAATAGGAAACTGTGAAGGTAGAATTAATGAGGCAATAGTATCAGAGAATATCGTAAATTTATAACTGCTTGCTTTAATTCTAATGTATATGTTATTATTTTTACCATTTGCAACAATCAAAGATATTGAGGCAGGGAATAGTTATTACATTTTGAAATAAACCGTCGGATTCAAATGATAAACTTTGTAACTCAATCCAATTAACATTATCTATTGAATATTCAATTTTTGCTGAGTCCAAACACTTGTGTGTTCCATTGAGCATCAGAGACTGTCCTGAAATCAATGGCTTCCCATCAAGGTTGTTTAAATTTACATAGGGTTGTGAGAATTTTAACAAAGCTGATGAATCATTAATAATTGCAGGATGATCTGTCCTGAAGACAATAAATTTTCCCTCTTTACCGATAACTTTTTCATCAATGGTATAATTAAACGTTTTGAAATCATCTGAATTTGAAATATTTTCTGCAATTCTTATCAAATCATTAATTGGTTGTTTATTTTTGTACTCTTGGAACCCAATGCTGACATTACCATAATTTCTAAATATATTTTTCCATTTAATTTGAATTGTTTCACCGGGGCAATATTCTTTTGGAGGATCAGATTGAATCTTAGGATCAATTAATTCAATAGTGTTGAAATTGATAGAACCTATTAAGTATATTTTATTGAATGTTGTAACAATCAAATCGTTCAATCCATCGCCTTCAAGGTCTGCAATTGCCACATCTGAAATTGTTTCGTTTGGAAATGTATGAGAGAATAGAATTGAAAATGGCTTTCCAGAACGGAAATCATTGCTGAAATAATCATTCATCCTCAAAATTTTAAGATTTGAACCATCAACTATGACAATTTCATCCTTATTGTCGGGTGCTCCATCCAAATCGTTCACAACTGCCACCCAACCATTTATTTTCTGAGTCGCAATTGTGTCGAATGGTAGTAGATACGAATCCGGAGGTGTTGTTTTTGGGATTTTATTCTGACTGTTATATCTCAGGACCATAAGTTTGTTTCCAGCTACTGAAAGCTTTTGAGAGCTATGGGTAACAATCAGTTCGTTACCGGGATTGTTAGGATAATAAGGCAACCAGCTATTATTTGATTTTCCGTCAACATTACCTGTGGCAACAGACCAATAATGATTTTTAAAACCCACGTAAGGCGGGTTTGTGTTTTGGGGTTTATAAGAATTTGTGATAATATTTCCACGGGAGTCGCAAAGGTAAATTTTGGGGACTCCCACCGAGCCGTCGAGACCAGTGTATTCTTCAGCCAACAAAATAAAGCTGCTATCAGCATAATTTGCCTGGTCTTTAATATTAAGAAAATATGTTCTTATTTGAGGTCTTGATGATGAGGTATCTAATAAATAGCTAATGTCTTTTGGACCAATATCTCTGCCAATTTTTGCTCCAGAAATATCAGCCGAAATTATGTAGGGTTTATTGGTTGAGGTTGAATCATTCAATAATATCTTGTTGCCTACTTTTTCGATTATATCCTCCGAGGGAAAATTAGGGAACAATAATGAGGTTTTTATG
Source organism: Candidatus Kapaibacterium sp. (assembly GCA_938038165.1). GTDB lineage: Bacteria > Bacteroidota > Ignavibacteria > Kapaibacteriales > UBA2268 > CALHRB01. Next base: position 26,034 of record CALHRB010000339.1, read on the forward strand.
TTTGCAATATTAGCCATCGAGGGTGATTCAAAATTTACTTCGGGACCAAGCAAAAACCTTGTTGTGGTATCATCGCCAACATCGGGCATGGGATAATTATATAACTCTAAACCGGTATTGAATTGAAGCAGTCCTCTCAGGAATTTATTTTCTGGAGGAGGAATAAAGTTTAAATCTGGTTTAGACATATTAACAATAGTGTAAACATTCAAATTGGAACCGATTTTTTTCCCGAAAATTGGCTTCAAGCTTGCAAATGTATTTGGTTTATATTTTCTTAAATCTACAGCCAGTCGTCTGATAATAGCTACTGAGTCGGCAAATTGATCAAAGCCAGCCACATAACAATACACAAGCGAATCCCTAGTGTTTTCAAATTCCATTGTTTCAATCCCAAGCACAATTGGAGCAGTTACTTCATAATTCAAGCCAAAGGAAAGAGTATCGAAAAGGACAGAGATGTCTTTGATATAAGGTATTGGAAATGAATTCTCAATTCTTTCGCGTCCAGTAGCATCAACAACAAAAATCTTTCCTGATACGACAGCAGTAATTTCATTTGGTGCGTAGAAAAATTTAGAATCTAATTTTGGATTATTAATAACATTGCCGATTAATGGTTTCACATTGCCGTGAATTTTTGAATTTGCCCACTTGATTTTGAATTGACTCAAATTCTGATTCTTTGAAGGGTAAATTTGTTGTTTTGTAGCTTGAGGATTATGTTCGGGATAAAGCCTGTTCGCAGGGCTTGAATGAAATATCTGAGCATATCCATTAAAGTTAAAAATAAACAATAAAATTCCCAAAATAAATTGATAGTATGGATTTATGTTTTTTGTCATATTCGAATAAACACAATTATGAACAAATTCAACTCTATAAATTAGCATAAATTATACCAAAAAAGGAAAATAATAGGCATTAAAATTTCTATTTCATTCAGCAGGAATGTCAGGCAATAAAATAAATTTGAATTCTTTAAATTTAAGAGCTAATTTGGCGATAAATAAAACAATAAAAAATTGTAATTTGAAAAAAAATTCATTCATTATCTCAAAAAAAGAATTATGAAAAGAATTGCTGTATTAACGAGCGGTGGCGATGCACCTGGTATGAATGCAAACGTTAGAGCCGTTGTCAGAACAGGTAGGCACTTCGGCTTAGAAGTATTTGGTGTTATTGGCGGTTATGCAGGATTGATTGAAGGAAAATTTATCACACTCGACACACCTCAAACTGCAAACATAATCGCAAAAGGTGGCACTATTCTGAAAACAAGTCGTTCCAAGGAGTTTATGCAACCCGGCGGAAGAATGGCTGCAATAAATAAGCTCAAAAATGCTGGAATCGAAGCTTTGGTTGCCTGTGGAGGTGACGGAACTTTTCGCGGGGCACACGCTCTTTGGCTTGAGCATAAATTTCCTATTGTTGGAACGCCGGGTACTATTGATAATGATTTATTCGGTACTGATTACACTATCGGATACGACACTGCCATAAATACTTGTGCCGAGGCTATTGATAAAATTCGGGATACAGCCGAATCACACGGCAGAGTTTTCATTATTGAGGTTATGGGTCGCCATGCCGGTTTTATTGCCATGGATGTTGGTGTTTCTTGTGGAGCTGAGTTTATTGCTGTTCCTGAGACCGTAACCAATACAGATATTCTTTATCAAAGAATTTTGGAAAACGGAAAAAATAAAAGAACCATCGTAATTGTTGGAGAAGGCGATGAACTTGGGGATGCTCAACAATTAAGCCTTTTACTGAAAGAAAAGTATGATATTTCTTCGCATGTTACTATTCTTGGGCATATTCAGCGTGGGGGTAGTCCAACCGTAAGAGATAGAGTTCTGGCAAGCAGACTTGGTGTTGAAGCCGTCAAGGCTCTTTTAAACGGGAAAACCGATGTTATGGTTGGGGAAATAAATCATCAGATTGTATATACTCCATTCGAGGAAACATGGATGCGAAGGAAACCACTAAGAGAATATCTGATTGAGCTTTCTGATATACTTGTTTGATTTAAATAATTCCAAATAAGTTAGAAAAATGAGGTTAAAATTCTGATTACAGTCGAAAGTCAAAAAGATTTGAGCAAACAGATATAATATCATATTTAATATATGTGGATCACTCAACCACCGCTAGGCGGGGTATCGATAAAAATATTTATTATTGAATAATTCAGATTTATTCAACAGTAACGCTTTTAGCAAGATTTCTTGGCTGGTCAACATTACAACCAAGCTCAACAGCTATATAATAGGCTAACAATTGAAGAGGAATAACAGACAAAATAGGCGTTAGCATAGGTATTGTTTCAGGAATATAAATAACATGGTTTGCGTATTGTTTTATTTGTTCGTCGCCTTCGGTGGCAATAGCTATAACTTTGCCTTTTCTGGCTTTTACTTCTTCGATATTAGAAATAACTTTGTCATAGATTTCATCTTTGGTTGCAATAAATACAACTGGCATATTTTCATCAATAAGAGCTATCGGTCCGTGCTTCATTTCAGCAGCAGGATAGCCCTCGGCATGAATATATGAAATTTCTTTTAATTTAAGAGCACCCTCCAGAGCAACAGGGAAGTTATAACCACGTCCAAGATAAAGGAAATTTCTGGCATTGCAATATTCTTTTGCAATAGCTTTTATATCATCAGCAGTTTTAAGAACTTCTTCAATTTTTTTGGGTAACTCACTGAGTGCTTGAGTTAATTTCAATCCGTCCGGCAAAGAAATACCTCTCATCCTTCCAATATAAATAGCTATCAAAATGAGAACTGTCAGCTGAGAAGTAAAAGCTTTTGTTGAAGCAACTCCAATTTCAGGTCCAGCGTGTATATAGACACCAGCATCAGTATCTCGGGCAATTGAACTTCCAACTACATTGACAACACCAAGAACTGTTGCTGATTTCTTTTTTGCTTCTCTTAAAGCAGCAAGAGTGTCGGCTGTTTCACCACTTTGGGATATTGCAATTACAACATCATCAGGATAAATTACGGGATTTCGGTACCTGAATTCTGAGGCATATTCAACTTCTACTGAAATGTTACAAAGGTTTTCAATTATATATTCACCCACAAGAGCAGAGTGCCAAGAGGTTCCACAAGCAGTAAAAATGATTCTTTTTGCATTTTTTAAAACCTCAGCAACAGACCTAAGACCACCGAGTCTGACTGTACCCTCGTTGACCTGCAGTCGTCCCCTGAAAGCATCCTGAACTGTTTGAGCTTGTTCGAAAATCTCTTTCAGCATGAAATGTTCAAAACCGCCTTTTTCAATTTGACTGATTTCAAAATCAATGTGATGAATTTGGTTGTCAGTAATCTGATTGTCTATTGTTTTAGTTTGAATTCCGTTATAGGAAAGTGTTATCATTTCATTATCAGAGAGGTAAATAACGTTTCTGGTGTGCTTAATGATTGCAGATGTGTCAGAAGCAAGGATGTATTCATTTTCACCAACGCCACAAACCATTGGACTTCCACGTCTTGCTGCAATCATTTTATCAGGCTCATAAGATGACAAAACGACAAGACCAAAAGTGCCGTCCACCTCCGAAAGAGCCAATCTGACAGCTTCTTCCAAATCTTTTACTTTATTATAAATATAGCCAATGAAAACTGCTAAAATTTCTGAATCAGTATCGGAGCGAAAAAAATATCCCTTATCCGTCAAAGTCTTTTTTATTGCTTTATAATTTTCGATGATACCGTTATGAACGATAACTATATTGCCTGAGTTATCAGAATGAGGATGGGCATTTTTGTCGTTAGGCTCACCATGTGTTGCCCATCTGGTATGTGCAATACCAATATTTGACTTTAATTCAATTCCATCAAGAATTTTTTTTAAGTCAGAAACCTTACCGGCTTTTTTTCTGGTGAATAATTGATTGTTTTCAATAACTGTTATTCCAGCTGAATCATACCCTCTGTATTCAAGTCGTTCAAGACCATCAATCAGAACGTTAATTGCTTTTTGTCTTCCAATGTATCCTACAATTCCACACATTTGTATTTTTATTTTAACGGAAATAAGTAAATTGAGTTTTACGAAATAGTAATTTTATTAGTTTAAAAATGCTCAAATTGTCAAGTCATTTTCCGGCAGTCAGGATTCTACTTCTTTGTTCTTTTGGTTTTTTCTTGGCTTCAGTTTATGACATTCCTTCAAAAAACATTTTTTATTTTTTAATTGGCGGTATGATTTCCGGTTTAATCCTTTTTTATTATCGACAAAATTTTTTTGCTCTGTTAATCTTTTGTTTTTCAATTGGTTTATGGTTTTCTCACCAAACTGCAATTTTGAGATTAAATGTCCCAAATAAAATTATCGGAGAATTCCCTGCAATCTTTGAAGGTAGGATAACCCAGGTTTTAAAACTTGACAAAAATTT
>CALHRB010000340.1 GCA_938038165.1 Candidatus Kapaibacterium sp.
GGCAAATGCCATCTCTCGTTTATCTGAAAAAATATTCTCTTTCTGCTTTAGTTTTTTGAAAATTGTAACGAGAACACCGAGACCTGAACTATCCATATACTCAACTTCGCTTAAATCAAATACAAACCATCTATTGTTATCCTCAACTAACTGATCAATTTTTGTTCTGAATTCACTTGAGTTATTGAAAGTAAACTTTTTTACTAAAAATTTGATGATAGTGATCTCATCCTCTTGAGATACATTAAATTCCATATTTTTAACCTTTACAATTTTTTACATTCTGAATACACCATATTTTTGATCTGGTATAGGAGCGTTTAAAGCCATTGATATACCAAGAGCCAAAACATTCCTGGTATCCAGTGGGTCAATAATCCCATCGTCCCAAATTCTTGCAGAACTAAAATAAGGACTTGCTTCATATTCATATTTTTCTATGATTGGGTTTCTTATAGAGTCAATTTCTTCCTGGGAAAGAGTCTTTCCAGAGGATTCTAACTGTTTAATCTTAACAGTAGCAAGAACATCTGCGGCTTGCTCTCCGCCCATTACGCTGATTCTGCCGTGTGGCCACATCCATAGCAAACGTGGATTATAACCCCGACCACACATAGCATAATTTCCTGCACCGTATGAACCACCAATGATAACAGTAAATTTAGGAACATCAGCGTTAGCTACTGCATGAACCATTTTTGCTCCATCACGTGCTATTCCTCCATGTTCGTATTTTTTTCCAACAATGAATCCGGTTATATTTTGAAGAAATATTATAGGAATTTTTCTGATAGTGCATAATTCTATAAAATGGGCTCCTTTGAGACTCGATTCAGAAAATAAAACCCCATTGTTAGCAATTATACCAACAGGATACCCCATAATCCGAGCAAAGCCTGTTACAAGGGTTGTTCCATATAATTCCTTAAATTCCTGAAAACGACTGCCATCAACAATTCGAGCTATAACCTCGCGCATATCAAAAGGAGTTCGAATGTTTTTTGGAATAATTCCATATAATTCTTCAGGATCGTAATAAGGGTCTTCGGGCTCCTCGCGATTCAATTCAAATTTTTTCTTTTTATCTAAATTCTCTATGATATTTCTTGCTATTTCTAAAGCATGCTCATCGTTTTGAGCATAATGGTCAGAGACCCCAGAGATTTTGCAATGAACGTCTGCCCCACCCAGTTCTTCATCAGTAACAACCTCACCTGTTGCAGCTTTGACTAATGGTGGACCACCTATGAAAATAGTCGCTTGATTGCGAACCATAATGGTTTCATCGCTCATAGCAGGAACATAAGCACCTCCGGCAGTGCAGGAACCCATAACAACGGCAATTTGTGTTATATTTTCAGCCGAAAGTCGTGCTTGATTATAGAAAATTTTTCCAAAATGGTCTTTATCTGGAAAGGTCTCCGATTGATAAGGTAAAAAGATACCACCTGAGTCAACAAGATAGACACAGGGTAATTTATTTTGTAATGCTATTTCCTGTGCTCTAACGTGTTTTTTAATTGTCATTGGGAAATATGTTCCACCTTTGACAGTAGCATCATTAGCAACAATCATGCATTCCCTGCCTTTGATTACTCCAATACCTGTAACTATTCCTGCTGCAGGAGCTTCGTTATCATACATATCCCATGCAGCAAAAGCCGATGTTTCAAGAAAAGGAGTGTCCTTGTCGCATAATTTTTTTATTCTGTCTCTAACAAGCAATTTGCCGCGTTCGATATGTCTTATTTTATGTTTTTCAGGTCCTCCTGCTTTTACAATTTTGAGTCTTTCTTGTAATTCAGAAACAAGCTTGATTGAATTTTCTTTGTTAATTTTATATTCTGGATTTTTTAAAGAAACTTTGGATTTGATTCTGTTCATAATACGTGATAATATTAAAAATTAATACCTTTGTAATCTTCGAGAACAAGCAGACCTCTTTGAGCTTTTCTATCTTCGGGGTCTAATTCAAGTGCTTTTTTATATTGTTGTCTTGCTTCATATTTTTTATCCATATATAGATAAGCATCACCCAATAAAGTAAAAGCCGCTGCACTTCTTTCGTTTTTTTCTATAACATTTTTTAAACTTTCTATAGCATCCTCATACTTACCAAGCCTTAAATAAGCAACACCAAGATAGAAATAAGCTATCGTAAAATCTGGATTTTTTGAAACAACAACCTTGTAATTCTCGATAGCCTCCCTGATGTGACCGTATTGGTAATTCATAATGCCAAGCCAATAATTAGCCATAAGAAATTCGGGATCTAACTCAATAACTTTTTTCATAATAGTTATTGCTTCCTTGATTTTAACTTGTCTGTAAAGAGCCAGAGCTAATTCATACAATGCTGTTGGATAGTTTGGTAGCAATTCAACAGCTTTGGTTAAATATTCTTCAGCTTCTTTCAATTTACCAATTCTATAATATACATTACCACAATGCTTGAATACAATGCCAAGCTTAGGGTTTCTTTCTAAAGCTTTATTATAATATTCCAATGCTAATTGATATTCACCCCTTGTTTCAGCCTGATATGCAGCCAACACATCAGGATCAGCAGAATCAAGCTTTTGCTCATAATCGTTCATATTGCACCTTAGTAATTTATTAGATTTATGTGATAAATTAATAATTTTTAGACTTTTCAATACTCATTCATTGAGTTTTTTAAAGAAAGAATATTATTTCCGTATTTAAAATTTTAAAGGAATCGGTGTCTGACCACTATAGTCATAAAAGCCTTTCCCTGTCTTTCTCCCATAAAAACCAGCGGCAACAATTTTTTTCAACAATGGACATGGTCTAAACCTTGGGTCGCCTATATCATTGTGCAGAACATTCATAATTGCCAGCGTTACATCAAGTCCAATTAAATCCGCAAGAGCCAAAGGTCCCATAGGATGAGCTAATCCTAATTTTGCCACTTCATCTATTGCATCAACGGTTCCAACCCCTTCCATTAAAGCAAAGACAGCCTCGTTTATTAATGGCATCAAAATCCTATTTGCAATGAAACCGGGATAATCATTTGCAAGAACAGGCGTTTTA
>CALHRB010000341.1 GCA_938038165.1 Candidatus Kapaibacterium sp.
ACTTTGGTGAGTCTGAAAATATTTGATATACTTGGGAATGAAGTTGCAACTTTGGTGGATGAGTTTAAAGAACCCGGCATTTATGAAGTAGAGTTTGATGCCTCTAATTTAACATCGGGCGTATATGTATATAGATTAAAAACTGAGGGATATATTATTACAAGGAAGATGGTGTTGTTGAGATGAGAAGGAGGGGAGTGAGGAGGTGGGAGTAGGTAGCAGGCAGTAGGCAGTAGGCGGTAGGCAATAGGCGGTAGGCAAGTTTTTGAGACGTAACGCGGCGAGTCTTTACTTTTTTAGTCCTCACCAAACCTTTCCTAAGGAGAGGCTTTTAAATTAGAATGAAAACAGTGAGAGCGGCAAAAAAAAATAAACATAGTATTACAGAGAATTATCTGTGCTTTAAAACTTTTCGTTGAGATATTCTATATGATGAATAATTTAATTAAAAATTAAGTTGAAATTTTAAGCAGAAAGATGGTAAATATTTCTTTAATGAATATTTCTTTTCTGATTATTTTATTTTTGTCTGATATAGCATTTCCCCAGTCCGGCAAACTTCAGAGTCACTTCATACCTGTTTGGTCAAATAATCCTTATCTTCCTATGAACATTTATATTTCATCCGCAGTATTAGACAGCATCGCACTGAAGGCAGGAGACGAGATAGGAATATTTGACGGCAGTGTGTGTGTAGGAAGCAGAATAATTACAAACATTATTACGCCCGGAAATCCACTTTCAATTATAGCTTCAACTGATGATCCTCTTACTTCAGTAAAGGATGGTTTTACTCCGGGTAATAAAATAATAATCAAGGTATGGGATGCAGAAAATCAGCTGGAAATATTTAATTGTATAACTGATTATGAAATCGGAACAGGGAATTTTGTATCTCTTGGCTCTGCACTTTTATCATTGAGCTGTTATTCAAAATTAAAAATTGCCCCGCTAAAACTTCTGATAGAAGCCTTGTTTGATGGACTGAAAATGGTACCTGATACAGCAATCATTGAACTAAGAAAGAACATTTCACCATACAATGTGCTTGATAGCTGCATTACTTTAATTGACAGTACAGGAAACTGTGGAGCAGAATTCTCCTCAATCAGCTTTAATGACAGTTTTTACATAGTTATTAAACATCGGAATTCAATTGAAACCTGGAGTAAACTCCCGCAAAAATTTTCAAATGCTACTATGCAGTATGATTTTACAATTGACTCAACTATGGCTTACGGGAACAATCTTGTTTATAAAGCCGGCAGATGGTGTATTTACAGTGGTGATGTTAATCAGGATGGAATAATTGATTCAACTGACTTAATGATTGTTTATAACAGTAATATTGCTGGTGAAAGTGGGATTAATGTTAATGATTTAAACAAAGATGAATTAGTAGAGATTTACGATTTAATAATAGTATTTAAAAATTTTTCCAACCAGATAATAACCATTAAACCAAATTAGTTCTATCAGCATCAATAGTAATCAACTGTATGCGGTAATAAGTCCCATAAATTTCCGTTAAAAAGGATATTCCTGTTATTGTAATTTATTGGCCTAACGCATAGTATTCTCGATTCCAACCGTGTTTTTGATTTAAAGTATTTGGACAGCAAAACTCCTCTGCTACTCGCCGGATTGAAAAATGTTGTCAGATACGATGCTTTATTTATATATCTGTTACAAAGATGATTGACAGCATTCTCAATTAGTTCATCATAGAAGGCAGTAGTCTGAAAATCAACAATCATTATTTTTCTCGGTATTATTCCAAATTTTTTCCCCTGATTTTTGTTGCTCCTTAAAACAAATACTACTTTGTTATTATTTTTCTGATAAACAACAGTTTCGTAATCAAATGGGTTTTTTTGAAATCTCCAATCGTGATAATATTTATCGAATACAGGTGAGATTTTATCTTCATCTGAAATGAAAAAATCATCATCTGAAAAAGTTAAGTTATCAGAAATGGGTACATCATTTTTAAGGTATCTCGGGAATAAATATCTCTTAAAGAATTTAAAGTTTATTACAGGATAATAGCCAGCTCTATAAACAGGGCCGTAACTCATTTTGCTTGGAAAACCGAAATAAAAATCTATGTTCATTTCTTTAGCAAGCTTTTCAGAGTATAAAAACATTTTCGTAAATAATCCCCGATTTCTGAAATCGGGAGAAGTTGCACCCTCACAAGCCTGATAACCAATTAGTTGTTTATCACGATAATTAAATATCCACGGCATCCATGATACGAAGGAAACTACTTTATTTATGGTTTTGGCAACTATTATAAGTGGTTTTAATTTTTCGTAGGACTCATATCTCCACTTAAAGGTTTTTTCGTTACTTCCGCCGTTAAAAGTTGATTTTAAAAGTTCGATACTGCTTTCTTTGTCTTCAACTGAAAATTCTTTGATTGTTACTTCATCCATTTAAATATTTTAATTGTTTATATTTCATTCAAAAATAAAATAATTCCAATAAATATCACACCGATAGAAAAAATTATGAGGATGACTGATAAAATAAGTTCTGCAATAAATAAACGTATGAATAAAATACTTTTCAGAGATAATAAAGTATTAAAATTGAACAAGCCGGTAATCAGTTTTACTTTTGATGATGTTCCCAAAACTGCAGTAACAAATGGCGTAAAAATTTTGAATTATTATAATAAGAAAGGAACATTTTATATTTCTCTGAGTTTGCTGGGTGGTTATTCGGATGTTGGATTACCAATTCTGGATTTAGATGACCTTGAAAAACTAATAAGCAATGGTCACGAAATCGGGGATCACACATTTTCCCATCTTAAAGCTTTTGATGTTACAGATGAGGAATATAAAAATTCAATAATAATTAATCAGGAAAGAATGGAAATTCTATTCCCAGGATATAAATTTACATCATTCGCCTATCCTTTTGGTGCATTAACACCTTTCAAGAAAAAAATTGTTAAAAGATTTTATAAAGTTGCCAGGGGTATTGAAGAAGGGTATAATAATACAATCTTCGATTCAATGTTTCTTAAATCATTTCATCTGGCAGGCGATAAAAATAAATTTGAATTTTATAAAAGAATCATTGATAAGTCTGTAGAACATCCCTCGTGGTTAATTTTTTTCACTCACGAGGTTCAGTCAAATCCGACTGAATTTGGTTGCGACCAGCATCTTTTTGAGTTAATATTGAATTATTGTATCAAGAATGAAATAACAATAAAGAGTATCTACGAATTCTATAGAGAATTTTATTGTGAATAACTAAAAAAATAAACTAAGTAATTAGCTGACAGTGAGTAGGGTCTTTAATAAATTTGAAATCAAAAACAGTATCACAATCCTAAAAAATTTCTAATTGTTCAACTTACTCTAAGATGCCTTTAAATTTAGCAAAAGATCCGGACAGAAGTATATCAGTTCGTTGAACAAAATTGATTGCTTTGAGCTGTTTTTCAATTTTATCTTTCTCCAGAAGATCATCGGCATCAAGCCATTGAATGTAGTCTCCTTTTGATTCCCTCAATGCTTTATTTCTTGCTGCGCAGGCACCTTTATTTTCCTGTTTGAAAATTTTTATTTTATCAGGAAAAAAGTTTTTGAATTCTTCCAATATCTGCCAGCTTTTGTCTGTTGAACCATCATCAACCATTATTATCTCAATGTTATCATAAGTCTGATTAAGCGCCGACTCTACTGTTTGTTTAATCCATCTTTGAGAGTTATAAACCGGTATGCAAACCGAGACCAAAGGGAATTTTTTATCAGACATAAATGTATCTAACAGATTATTTGGTAATTGTCTTTGAGGATTTAAATATTCTTTTTTTTATCCTCATTACTATTATTGCAAAGACCAACATTAAGGGCTCATCACCCAGATATTTTTTACGCAGACTTTTGTAGTTTTGAAGGAGTTTTAAGGGATGTTTCAGATAAATTTTTATTCGTGAGTAAAACTCATAAAAGCCGCGGTCAATCAGGTTCAGATTGTTTTTTTCAATACCAAGAATACTGTAAAACTCTCTGAACCTCTCAAAGCGTTTTTCTCTTTTCTGCCAGTAATCAAATGAAGACCATACACCTTCCCCTGATTCACGGTAACAGGCAGTAACTTCATCCAGATAATAAATCGGACCCATCAGAGAGCAGTAATAAGCGACCAATCTGTCGCCGGATGGATGATTTTGATTATATTTAAGAAAATCTATAATATTAACATAATTTCGCATCACTATTGTTTGGGTAGAAGGAATAAACCCTTCAACAACATCCTTTGTCGTATAAATCTTATTTGGATAGTGTTCCCGTCGTATAAAATTGTTGTCCGGATCAACCACATCTCTTGCGGTAAAACACATAGAATATTCCGGGTGTGCTTCAAGAAAATCTACCTGCTTTTGGAGTTTGTTTGGGTCTGTCCAGTAGTCGTCGCCTTCGCAAAAGGCAATATACTTATTACTACAAGATAATCTATAGGTTTCTATAAAATTTTGATTTGCACCTTTATTAGTTTCCTGCAGAAGTAATTTAATTTTATAAGGATGTTTTGATTTATATTCTAAAATAATTTCTCTTGTTCTGTCTGTTGAGCAATCTTCACCAATTATTATTTCAAAATCAAAATTTGTTTCTTGCATTAATGCACCTTCAATTGCTTGTGTAATATACTTTTCGTGGTTGTAGGTGATCATTAAAACAGAAACTAAAATATTATTGGATTTCATAGCTCATTATTATCGTTTCGGATTTCTCATCTGTTTTTTTGTACCCAAATTTATTATATAAATTTATGGCAGGTTCATTGTTTTTACCTACTTCAAGTTTTATAAATTTAAAGTTTTTTTCCTTAGCGATTTCTATAGCTTTTTCCATTAGAATATTACTGTAACCCAAACCTCTAAAATCTTTAAGTAAACAAATTGATGATATATAAGCTTCTTTTGCAAATGTATCATTACAATAAATAGCTAATATTCCAACTACCATTTCTCCTTTGTGTAAAGAAATAATTTTGGATTTTTTGAACAATTTATTACAATAATCAACGATATTAACCCTAGATGATAGTTTAGGTATGAAATCATCATCACATTTTATATGGATTGAAATTAACTCCTCAAGTTTAATCCCATTAATTTTTATTGTTAATTT
>CALHRB010000342.1 GCA_938038165.1 Candidatus Kapaibacterium sp.
CACATCAATTATACAAAAAACAAAGTCGAATAACGTTAAACAATTTCTTTTATTTGACTAAATTTTACAAAAAAAAAAATCAAAAAAATCTATATTATGATAATATTGATTATATTATTTATTAAGACAGAATCAGTAACGTATTCAAGCTCAAAATAAAATTAATAATCTCCCTAAAAATGATTAATTTTGTAAGTTTAATTAACATCAGAATTTCAAAAATGTCATTATTTAATTTAAAAGAGCAGATAATCCCAACAGTATTGGAAGATGAGATAAAAAGCTCTTACCTCGATTACTCAATGTCTGTCATAGTTTCAAGAGCTTTGCCAGACGTTCGAGATGGCTTGAAACCAGTTCACAGAAGAATTTTATTTGCTATGGAGGATATGGGGATGGCACCCAATCGTCCATATAAAAAATCAGCCCGTATTGTTGGTGAAGTACTTGGAAAATACCACCCCCACGGCGACAGTGCAGTTTATGATGCCATGGTGAGAATGGCTCAGGATTGGTCTATGCGCTATCCTTTAATTGACGGGCAGGGAAACTTTGGTTCTATAGATAACGACCCTCCGGCTGCAATGAGATATACAGAAGCAAGATTGACTTGGATTGCCACAGAAACATTAAGAGATATTGATAAGGACACTGTAGATTTTCGACCTAACTTTGATGATTCGTTAATGGAACCAACTGTATTACCTTCAGTTGTTCCGACTTTATTATTAAACGGTGCAAGTGGAATAGCCGTAGGAATGGCGACAAATATTCCCCCGCATAATTTGAATGAGATTATAAGTGGATTAAAAGCTTTGATTCAGAACCCTGAACTTACATCCGAAGATTTGATCAAATATGTTCCTGCACCCGATTTCCCAACTGCCGGTATTATTTATGGTTATGATGGAGTCAAGGAGGCTTATACTACTGGAAGGGGCAAAATCATGCTAAGAGCAAGAGCAGTTATAGACGAAAGTAAAAGCGGGAAAAGCTCCATAATTGTCTCTGAATTACCTTATCAGGTGAATAAAGCTTCTCTGCTGGAGAAAATTGCGGATTTGGTAAAAACCAAAACTGTCGAAGACATTACTGATGTTCGAGATGAGTCAGATAGAGATGGTATCCGGGTGGTTATTGATGTCAAAAGGGATGCAAATCCAACGGTTGTTCTCAACAATCTTTACAAGCACACACAGATGCAGGTTACTTTCGGTGTCATTATGCTTGCTCTTGTTAATGGGCGTCCAAAAGTTCTGACTCTTAAAGAAATGATGCAACATTTTATTGAACATAGAAATGTTGTCATTATCAGACGAACAAAGTTTGAACTTGATGCCGCCGAAAAAAGGGCACATATTCTCGAAGGTTTAATAATTGCTCTTGATAATCTTGATGAGGTAATCAAAACAATCAGGGAGTCCCCAGATCCAAAAATTGCATCGTCAAGATTGCAGGAACGTTTCGGTTTAACTGAAATTCAGGCAAAAGCTATTCTTGATATGAGGTTGCAAAGGCTTACAGGACTTGAAAGAGATAAAATTCACAGTGAATATAAAGAAGTTATTGAAACTATTGAAAGATTGAGATCTATCCTTGCAAGTAAAGAATTGCAAATGCAAATCATAGCCGATGAACTGACTGAAATTGCAAAAAAATATGGCGATGAAAGAAGAACAGAAATCATATTTGACTCGAAAGAATTCACTATTGAAGACATGATCGCCAATGAAGATATGATTATCACAATATCCCACAGAGGAAATATCAAAAGAACACCTGTTTCAAGTTATCGCCGACAGCAAAAAGGTGGTCGAGGTTCCAGCGGTGTTTCCACTTACGATGATGATTTTATCGAGCATATTTTCAGAGCAGCAACCCACCACCACTTGCTTTTCTTTACTGATATGGGGCGTTGTTACAAAGTCAAAGTATATGATATTCCTGAAGGAAGCAGGAACTCAAAAGGCAAATCTCTTGCAAATGTCATCCAAAAGCAAGCGAACGAAAGAGTTACCGCATATTTACCAGTTAAAGAATTTAACGATGAAAATTTCGTGCTAATGGTAACTAAATTTGGGACTATTAAGAAAACATACCTTTCTAACTTTGCCAATGTCAGAACAAATGGTATAATAGCAATTAATTTGGATGAAAACGACAGGCTTGTTTCCTCAAGAATCACTGATGGAAAATGTGATGTTATAATTGGAACAAGGTATGGACTAGCCTGCCGCTTCAGAGAAAGCGATGTTAGACCTATGGGTAGAACTGCTGCCGGAGTAAAAGGAATAACACTTTCTAAAAATGATTATGTGATTGCTATGATAGTTATAAAAAGACCTGATTCTCAGGTGATTGTGGTAGGAGACAAAGGTTATGGCAAGCGAACAAGATACGAAGATTTCAGGTTGACCCGACGCGGAGCCAAAGGCGTCATCTCAATGAATATCACTGAAAAAACAGGGAATGTAATTGGTATGTTGGCTGCCTCCGATTCTGAAGATCTTGTTGTTATTACTGTCAATGGTATTTTGATACGTCAGCACGTCAAAGAAATTAGAACTATTGGCAGAAATACTCAGGGTGTAAGACTCATAAGACTCGACGAAGGTGATTCAATTGCAGATATCACTACTGTTATTCATGAGGAGGTTGATGAAAGCCTTCCAAATGGTGATCTAAACGAAAAAGATTTCGACTCAAATGATATAATTGAAAATAATGATGGTCAACAGGTTTTTCCTGATCAGCCACATCTGTTGTAAGTATTTTGATTAATCCGATGTGATTATTTTTAGTGAAAATTACATTCAATATCATTTTTTTTGCTGTAATCTTTATAAATAATTTTAGCTTTATTTTCGCTCTTAATGATTCGTTACAAATCGAAACCAATAAGATTGAATCTTTAGATTCGCTCAAACCTGTTTACAAAGATACAATCGTTTTTTTCAAACCGTTAAAAATTCATGGAAGTATTTCAAATAACAAAATCAAGCCATATTTTAACATATCTAAAGACTCAGTTTTGTTTTCTGATTTTACTACTTTTTTTGACATATTTTGTGAAAAAATGTTGATTTATCCACTCAATTTAGGAAATTATGCAAATCTTAATTCTTTCTCACTTATGGGTGGATTTCCAAATGGTCTATCCTTTAGATTTAACGGGCGGAGCATAAATGATTTTCAGTTTCCTCTGTTCAATTTTGAAATCTTCCCTGTTGAGTATTTTGAGAATGTAGAAATTCTTACAGGATCTGATGCGATAATTTTTTCGGATAACTCATCAACTTCTTTAATAAATTT
>CALHRB010000343.1 GCA_938038165.1 Candidatus Kapaibacterium sp.
AAAAGGAGCAAGAAGTTCCAAAAGCAAATTTCTGGGTCTTCTCGAACCTATGAATTATCTAATAGTCAGTTTCTACAAAAAAAGCCAAAAAGATCTGCATACACTTTCTAATGCCGAAAAAAACATTGATCTTCATAAAATTTCAACTTCTCTTAATCATTTGACTTGCGGATTGATGTTTATTGAATCTTTAAACCAAACACAAGAAGAGTATGAACGCAATCCATCAGTTTTCGAATTGTCAGTTAATTTTCTGATTTTACTAAACAAGATTCAGCCCAATCCCTTTTCCTGCTTTATTAATTCTCAGATTCAACTACTTAAACTTATTGGATATGAGTTGTTTTTTCATCAAGAATTACCAGATTTCGCTCAGAACTTTTATATTAGTTTCGAAAATGGAGCTATTTCAATCAAAAGAGACTCAATAAACTCCCTAAAATTTAATAAATCAACCTATAAAAAACTTAAGATAATTTCCGAAAAAGATATGGATATTTGTTGCGACGTTACACTAAGCGATGTCGAATTTAGTGAAATTATGAATTTTTTAGTGAACTATTTCCGATTTCATCTTGATAAGAAATTTTTTTATACAAGTATTTTTCTAATAAAATAGGTTTTGCTATAACAAATCTGATTTTAAATATACTTTTAACGATTTTCTTAGTTCTCTTGAATGCATTTTTTGTTGCGGCAGAATTTGCGATCGTTAAAGTGCGAATTTCACAAATCGAATTAAGAGTTAGAAGTGGCAGTAGATTGGCAAAATTAACTAAACACCTGATACTTCATCTCGATTCTTATCTTTCAGCAACCCAGCTTGGAATAACACTTGCAAGCCTCGGGCTTGGATGGATTGGGGAGCCAATTGTAGCAAAAGTCTTAACTGATCTGATTCACTTTCTTGGCATTGGAATTTCTGATCAATTAATTCATAAAATATCCTTACCACTTGCTTTTGTTGTCATAACAATTCTTCATATTGTTTTTGGCGAACTTGCTCCAAAATCCTTAGCTATTCAACGCTCGGAACAAGTATCGCTCTTGATTGCATTCCCATTAAGGCTTTTTTACTTCGTTTTTAGTCCTTTTATCTGGATTTTGAATGGCTTTGCTAATCTTTTTATTAAAATCATCGGTTTCGAACCGGTAACCGAATCTCAAAATCTCCACAGCTCAGATGAATTAAGATATATTATCGAAGAAAGCTCAAAATCAGGCTCAATCGAGCCTGCAGAACATAGATTAATTGAAAACATATTTGAATTAAAAGATACTCCCATAAAACAGATAATGGTGCCAAGGGGTAAAATTGTAGCAATTGAAGCAAGTATGACTGTTAATCAGACAATTGAATTATTCAAAAGCGAAGGTTATTCAAGAATGCCAGTCTTCGATCAGAGCATTGATAATATTATCGGGATTGTTTTTGCCAAGGACTTAATCGGAATTAATTTTAAAACAAGTAATGAGTCAGTAAAAAAATATATGAAGCAAGCTTTTTTCGTGAGTGAGGAAGAAAAGATTAGCAATATTATGAAAATTATGCAGAGTGACAAAATTCATCTTGCTATTGTATTGGATGAATTTGGAGGAACTGCAGGATTAGTAACAATGGAGGACATTCTTGAAGAAATTGTTGGCGAAATTCAGGATGAATATGATGAAGAAATTCCTCTTATTGAAAAAATTTCTGAGACAGAATTTCAGGTTAACCCTTCCGTTCCTATTAATGATGCGAACGATTATCTTCCATATCCATTACCAGAGGACAAAGAATACGAAACTATTGGTGGGCTTGTAATTAGTAAATTAGGTCGTATCCCAGAAATTAACGAGGTTATTGATTTGGGCGATTATTACTGCACTGTTCTTAAAAGGTCTAAACGTAAAGTTGAACTCCTTAAGCTCAAACTTAAAGATATTCAAAAAATCGAACAAGAATAATTCATTTAACTTTTCATAAAAATTATAACATAAAACTTTTTTTTATTTCGATTGAAAACCTGTTATAAAAGAAAAAAACACACAAATTTCAGGAAAGCTCAGACATTCCTGCCTGAGGCTTGTCAATATTATTGAACAATCAAGGATGATTGTTTTACCAAGTGTTCTACCGGAACGCACTGTAATGAATATTTACTGAAACATTATAGCTTTGTAGCAAACCATTCAGAAGCTAGCTTTATTGATTCAGAAACCTCAGGCTCTTGGTCGTAAAAGCTGAATTGGTGATAAGGCGAAGGCAACTCAGTAGAAAACCAATGCAGTTTCTTGTCATTATGTGGTATATCATTGAAGAAATTTTTTGTAAAATCTGGAAGAACAGCACCTTCAGAATGAATCATAAGAGTCGGTGCATTAAGTAGCTTAGCCAGTGGCATTGGATCGAAAGTAAGCCAGTCTTCCCAACTCATAACGGCGAATTTATTGGAACTCCATTCTGGAATAGCACCCCTCTCTGGTTTTAAATAATATTCATACGGTCCGTACATTGCTGCATCTGGATCCTCGACTGAGATTGTTGGCACATAATCAATTTCGCCAGTTTGCTGAAATTTCTTTTTGGATTCTTTTGCAGCAATAATCTTAGATTGCACACCTTCCTCTCCACCATAAAACAATTTTACGGCTTCTGAGTTATGCAACCACGAGGCAATTGTAACAACTGATTTTATCCTTTTATCTTCTGTTGCAGCTACTAATGTATACATAGATCCGGCACATACTCCGATAGCACCAATTCTTTCTGAATCGACCTCAGGGAGCGACTGAAGGTATGAAACAGCATTTCTTATGTCAGCTATTTTTAATTTTGGGCTTTCAAAGAATCTTGGGCTACCTTCGCTTTCTCCATAATTCCTGAAATCAAAAGCAAGGGTTATGAATCCGTTCTCTGCAAGTTTACCTGCATAAAGTCCTGCCATTTGTTCTTTGACCGTAGTCCAACTTCCTGAAACTACTATTGCAGGATATTTACTCCCCTCGACAAAATTTGAAGGATAAAATAAATGCCCCACCAACTTGTTTCCGTCGCTCTGAAAATTTACTTTTTTCATAATATCTCCCTAATTTTTATAATTAATATTTTAATTTAGACTAAAAATATAATTAGAATATACTAATATTATCCAATTAAAAAAAAATATATTTCTTTTTTATCTAAAAAACATCAAAATTCACAAAAGATTAATTAATTGCGGGCTTTTAATTAAAAAACTTATTAAAGTATTAAATTATATGGGTCTGTAACCCTTTTTTGGAATTTTTGCAAATAGAGGGAAGACAGACAGTAAAGTAGTATAAAGAGCTGATGCCAAACCATATTTTAGAAAGAATGATATTAATGAGGCTTCACTTGGCTTCAGGTAAAAGAAAAAGTAAACCAGATTATTTAGAAGTGCGCTTGAAAGGACAATAATAAGAAATAGAAAGCTTCCAATAATTTCATCTGAATGCCCTTCACGGTAAAAACTCCCAGCAAAAAATGAAGCTAAAGTTTTCGAAAGTGCGTTCATACCGATTACATCCAATGATACTATATCAAAAAAAATCCCACAGATAAATGCGGCTGAAATACCCACAAAGCGTCCTTCCTTAAGGGAAATCCAAACACATAATATAAGAATTAAATCAGGCGTCAGTCCTCCAACTGATATTAAATCCAAAAAAGTCAAATGGATTACCGACAGAAGAAGCAAAGCAATTGCATACCTTATATATCTTATAATTTCAGTCTTTTTGTTGCCAAGTATTTTTAAATCTATAGCCATTGAAAATAGGTGAGTTACTTCTTTTTTTGATTGTCAAAAATTTTCAGTTTTTCCTCTCTTGTCGGAGGTGCTTTTCGTTTTTTTAAAGTTTCTTCAACTTCCTGAATTAGTTGATGAATTTCCTTGTTGGGAATATATTTCAAAATAGCAAGTTGCTCAAGAGTGGGAAAACTTACCAATGGTTTGACTTTAACTCTAAGAAAAAGTTCACCAGTTTCTTGACGAACATCAGTAACGGTTCCAATTGGAATATCTGGAGGGTATTTACTGCTGAAAGTAGTAGTAACGACCAAATCGTTTGGCTTGACATCGAATGATTTTGGCATATTTTTCATAAGGAAGTCTTCGCCACCCTCCCAAACTATTAAACCATTATAGCCATTTCTTTGAATTTTTGCAGAGACTTTAACGTTTGGGTTCATAATCGATTCAATGAGTGAAAAATTATTATCCACTCCAATGACAACTCCAACGAGACCGGCATCAGTTCGGGCAGACATACCGTTTTCTACGCCGTGTTTTCTGCCACGGTCAACTATGATATAATTTCTCATTTCAATAGAAGATTTACCGACAACATCTGCAAAAATATAATCTTGAGCTTGTCTTTTTTTCAATTCAAGCAATTCTCTTAAGTTATGATTTTCGAGCAAAGCCTGACGCATCCTGATGACCTCAGATGACAGCTCAAGATTAAGCTCCCTCAAGGCTCTATTTTCACTTTGTAAAGCAACTGGATTAGGTATCCAGGCAAAAAGATTCTGTATCCAGCCAACAGTTCCGATGATAACAGTTCTGAAGCCACCGATTTTGTTTGTATCCCCGAGTGAGATGAGGGATAAAGAAATAACTGCAAGGGCTGTAAGTGTTATATAATCTCTGTACCTAACAACAAAATCTATAATTCTTTGCATTTTTGATTTCTAATTAATAATTAAGCTAAGCAAAGCTTAATATTAAGAATTAATATCGAATACTTCTTATGAAAACAGGAGAAAACTCAGCTAAATTTTCCAGAACTTTTCCTGCACCTCTAACAACAGCAGTCAATGGGTCATCGGCAACGTGAACAGGCAAAGATGTTTCCTTTCTTATTCTTTCATCTAATCCTTTGAGCAAAGCACCTCCGCCAGTCAGCATAATTCCTCTGTCAAAAATATCAGCAGCGAGTTCAGGAGGGGTTCTTTCTAAAATGTTTAGAATTGCATTGACCATTTCGTTAACAGGTTCCGAGAGTGCATCGCGAATATCCTCCGAACTGATTTCAATCATTCGCGGAATGCCGGTTACCAGGTCCCTGCCTTTCACTTCAACTTCAATTTCTTCATCGAGTTTAATAGCCGAGCCCACTTTAATCTTAATCATTTCAGCTGTTCGGTCTCCAATCAAAATGTTGTGATTCCTTTTGAAATACTGTACAATAGCCTCTGTCATTTCGTCACCTGCAATACGTATTGATTCATATGTAACAATACCAGAAAGAGCAATAACAGCAATTTCTGTGGTTCCACCACCAATATCAACAATCATATTTCCGATAGCTTCGTGGACATTAATACCGATTCCGATTGCTCCAGCCATTGGCTCTGCTATAAGATGAACTTCTTTGGCTCCGGCGTGTTCACAGCTATCACGAACCGCTCTTTTTTCAACCTCGGTAATTCCTGAAGGGACACTTACAACTACTCTGCGTGCAGGTTGCCAGCTAAGAGATACTTTTCGGATCAAAGCTCTAAGCATACCTTCGGTGATTTCAAAATCTGCGATGGCTCCATCTCGTAGCGGTCTGATGATTTTTATGTCTCGATGTGTTTTACCTAACATTGCTTGAGCATCCTGTCCTATTGCTATAATATTTTTATTTGTTCTATCAAAAGCCACAATCGTAGGTTCATTAAGAACGATCCCTTTACCTTTCATCCAGATGAGTGTATTTGCAGTTCCAAGATCTATAGCTAAATCGTTGGTAAATATCCTAAAAATTGCCATAATTAAGAATGTTAAATGAAAAAAGATTAAAATACAAAAATAGCATTTCTTTGGGATATTTAATTTATAACAATAGAAATTATTGTTCTTGAATAATTTATTTTTTATTTTTTTCATCAGAAAATTATTTTATTTTGCAGTCCTTAAAATGTTGTTCTTTTTACAATGAAGAAAAGTCAGGAAAAATTTACACTGAGCCGGACAAAAAGCATTAGGGGGTCAAGACGATTAGCTCGTGAAAAAGCTTTACAAATACTAACAGCCGTTGAAATATCCAATTCTGATTGGGATTCTATTTTTGATCATATTTTTTCAAGAGATTTTAATTTTGATGATATTACCACCGAAAAAGATAAATTATTAACTCAACAAGAGATTCTCGAACTTGAGTCAGATATCCCAATTATTTGGAAAGAAGATGAAGTTGAATTTGCCAGACAGTTAATTGAATATACACTCAATTTGAAAGAAGAAACTCAATCATATATCAATGAAATAACAGAAAATTGGTCTTTGGAAAGAATTACTCTCATAGATAAAATACTTATTGAAA
>CALHRB010000344.1 GCA_938038165.1 Candidatus Kapaibacterium sp.
AACTATGAGGTATGAGAAAAGTTGCAATAGTAATCAAAGCAGCAATATAAATCCAGAGTTTTTTATCGGGATTTTTACGGATTTTTAAATAAGCAAAAAGCCAACCAAGGAACATAATAGCAGACTTATTGTCAGTCAAATCGCCAAAATTGAGCCATCCCTTCAGAGGCCAGCCTGTCCAAAATTCCCCGAATGCGTAATATTGCATTACAGGACCAAATATTACAACGCCAAAAAACATTAATATCAATGTGAGCAAACTTAGTTTCTGATAATTTGATCCGTTGAATATGACTTCAAAAGCTGTCCTCATCGAAAAAATGACCGCTGAAAAAACAAATATAATGTGTATTATTAAAATCCAGTTTGGAACAGCACCTTTAAACCTTGTAATTACAGGTTTGTCTGTTAATTTGACTTTATCTCCACTCAATCCAATCAAATTTATATCATACATTATTTTCCCGGCAGGAGGTTGATTTGGGATAAAAGCAATCAGGCTGTCTTCTGAGCGAAGCATAGCAATTGTAGTCCAATCATCATGGCTGGGATATCTTTTATAATTCATCTCACCGCTTATATTCTTATTTTTTACAATAACATAGACTTTCTGGTCGGTTACTCCCTCGTGGGTTCTTGGAAGGGAGAACTTGATTTTTTCGCCTTCCAATTCAATTTTTCCACTGAAGGGGTATGTTGGTCCCGTTGTTCTTTGATATATTGCTAATCCTGCCATTATTATAATTGAAACAATCCATAAAAATATATTTTTTGTATTACTCATAATAAATCCACTTGATGAATTATTAATTTAAAAATTTTTCTGCTTCAGGAATCAAATTAATAGCTAATTGAATTGGCTTGTCAAGCACGTAATGAATATTATAAAAACCGGAGTCACCCCATAATGTATAAGCAATTGTTGATTTTATAAACTGTCTAATGTATTCTTTGTCTTGCTGATACATTTGTTCATTCCAAATATTTTTACTTTTTGTTAATTGGGATATTTCTTCAAGCATACCGTCATCAACCTGAAAATCATTAATAAAATGTTGGATATTTTTCTTAAACTTTTTTTTAATTTCATCTTTAAGTTTCGACAAATATAAATATGAATATTCCAAAAATATACCTTTGCTCTTCATAACAAGGGTTAAAGCGGTGGTTGTATCATCTTTAATAAAATAATCGGGATAAATACCACCTCCACCAAGCATACTCCTGCCTTTTTCTGATTTATATATTGGCAGTTGAGAACCTAAATTTTTATTTCTGATTATAGATTCAAGTTTTTGAATTGTTTGCTTATCTAATCCAAGATTAGCAACAGGATCAAGAGTTATATTTTCTTTAGATAACTTTTTTTGAATTGACCTTCCTGAAGGGGTATAATAAGAAGCAACCGTAAGGCTAAAAGCTGAACCATCCTTGAATTCGAAATATTTTTGGACAGTCCCTTTGCCAAAAGATTGACTCCCAATGACTAAGCCTCTATCCAAGTCCTGAATAGCTCCGGCAAATATTTCACTAGCAGAAGCAGATTGTTCGTCAATCATAACTATAATTGGCAGTTTTTCGAATTTTTTATTACCTTTCGAAATATATTCAAGCTTATAATCTGAATTTTTTGAAGTTGTGTAAGTTATCTTTTTGCCTTCAGGAACAAGCTCGCTTATAATTTTGACGACCTGTTCAAGATAGCCACCCTGATTGCCTCTTAAATCAACAATTAATGATTTCATACCCTTTTTTGAAAGCTCTTCCAGAGCCTCTATAAACTCATTATAACAATTTGCTGTAAATCTGATTGATTTAATAAAAGCGGTGCTTGTTTCGGGAATGATGAACTTTGAAACAATGCTGAGTGTTTTAAGGTTCTGTCTTGTTAGCACAAATTCATTTAAACTTGAACCTCTTTTGATAATCAAAGAAAGCGTTGTTCCAACCTCGCCGTTAATTTTTTCGGCAACTGAATTCTGATTTGCTCTTATTACATTTTCACCGTTTAAAAATAAAATTTTATCTCCGGGCATGATTCCAGCTGAATCTGCCGGTCCTCCGGATGTTACTGCAATGATTGTAATAGTGTCGTTAATCGAATAAATAGTAATCCCAACGCCGTCATATTTTCCTGAATAAGTTTCTTTAAAGTTCTTGTAGGATTGTGATGATAAATATTGGGAATTGGGGTCTAATGATTGTAGCATTGAATTAAAAGCTATCTCACTAATTTTTTTTATATCAATGGAATCATTATAGTTTTGAAATGCTGTTATTAGAAGATCTCTGAATTTTTGTGATTCATAATTTATTTCGTTTTCAATTTCTGTCTCCTTTGACTGAAAACCTGATATGATAACAGTAAATATTATCAATAGAAATAAATAAAAATTACTCTTTTGTCTCATCTTTAACATTATTTTTACAGAATAAATTGTTTAACAGTTAAAAGACAAATATTAAAAAAAAAGATTTGAAAAATATCTAAAAAAAAACGGGAAGCAGTGAACTACCTCCCGTTTTATTGATAGCAGTTACTATTATGGAATCAATACAAATGGAATGATAACCATTTCGTTACCTGCCGTAACTTTCACAATATACTGACCGGCTGCGATATTGCTGAACGGAATTTCAATTGATTTTGTTCCCAACGGAAGTTCAACATTATCCATTGCTACAATAATTCTCTCGCCAGCCATATTGTAAACCTCAATATTGAACGCTAAGTTTTCGAATACCTGAACGTTGAATGATATTTTATCCTTGGCGGGATTTGGGACTATTTCACCAACTTCGAAAATTGAGCCAGATGATAAATCTTCACCTGCAATCACTTCTCTGAATCTTGCAGTTCGTTGACTTACAGGATTACCTGTGCCAGTTCCAAAGCAGAAGTTTTCAGTCCCAAGTCCTGGATTGCCATTATACCCCCAGATTCTGATATGATATCTTGTCAGAGCGGTGAGTCCAGTCATAGTAAATGATGTGCTTGTTCCCCAATAGACGATTTTGTTATTATCAGAAGGGGTTCCGATACTTGGTGCATTGCTGTAATCATTATCAGCATTGTCATATTCTTCACCAGTTTCAGGAGTAACATTTACTGCTGAGGTGACTCTTGCCACGACAAAGCTACCGCTGCCAGATCCGCGATTCCAGCTAATAGTAAATCTCCTACTCATTATGTCAGAGAACGTAATATTATAGGCTTGAGTTGTTGGTTGTGAAGCAATAACCTTGAATTCATTACTAATTCCGGCTTCTAATGCTTCGCCTCCGCTATTATCAGCTTTTAACTTAACACCAACTTCACCATCATTATTAGTATATGTTACTGAAATGACAACCGATGAATTACCTTCTAAAATTGTTCCTGACCCAGAGACAGTTCCTGAACCGGTTTGAACTGTAATATTAATAGGTGTATCCTCGTTAACTTCATATTCCTCATCATTGTTCATTGCTGTTACGGTAACATCAAATGCTTCACCTGTATTTTGAGTTCCGATTTCAGAAATTGTCAGGTATGGTCCGGTTACTGTGATAGCCAAAGTTCTGGCCTCACTTTCACCACAGTCATTGCTGACGGTAACGCTCAAAGTGCCAGAAGTTGCATCCTCGCCAAAATCAAGTGTAACGCTGTTTCCAGTCCCATTTATAGAAACATCAGCTCCGGAATAAGACCAATTATATGTCATTCCTTGAACTTCGGGAACTGTATAGACGACCCCATTTTGAGGTCTGTTTACAGTAGTTGTAAATTCTGTGAATTCATCTGGCATTTCAGGTGTATCAAGAACATCTACTTCAACTGATAAAGTCTTGATGCATCCATCATCTGTAAAAATATTCACAGTATATTCGCCGCTATTATTCAATCCTGCATTTTCGATAACTGGATTTTGATCGTAAGATGTAAATCCATCGGGTCCAGACCATAGATAGGAAGCACCACCTGATGCTGACAATTCAATTGAATTTCCCTCGCAAACAGGGCTATTGCTTCCAACTGTGGCATTAGGCAATGGATTAACAACGACTGATTTAATCCTTGGCAAGGAAGCACCGCAGGAATTAACAGCGACAACTTCTAGATCTCCGCTTGTTGCATTTTCACCAAAGTTCAAAATAACGCTATTACCATTACCAATAATTTCTACTCCATCGCCTGTATATTGCCAATTATAATTAATTCCATCAACTTCCGGTACTGCATATTCTACATTATTTGTTCCCTGGCAAACCTCGTCCTCGCCTGCTGTAAATTGACCAAGCTGAGAAGGTGTTTCTTCAACGTTTATTTCAACAATGGCTGATGTATTTACGCATCCGTCCTTAGTTACGACCACTGAATAATCACCTTCATCAAAAACCTGAATATTTTCGATTGTGTAACTCGATTCGGTTGCACCCTGTATTTCAAGGCTATTGAACAACCACTGATATGTAGCGCCTTCGACTTCAAAGGCGTTCAATGTAACATCTGAACCGTTGCAGACATTTAAAATCTGATCCCCAATAATTTGGGCAACAGGAAGATCTTTCTCGATTACTATGACTTGTCCGTTCATCTCAATTGAGCATCCTGTGTTGTCATTTGTTGATACTACAGTATATGTCCCTTCGAGAACATTCTCCCAATTCAATGCATCACCTGTACCTGCAAGAGCATCTCCTTCCGGATTTCCATTCAACATAAGTTGATATGTGAAACCAATATCAGAATCTTCAAGGGTCAAAGTAACTCCGTTATCACCCTCGCAATATTCTGTACCACCAGTCAAAGTATAAACGCTGGGGGCTGGAGACTCATTAACGGTAACTTCACCATTCATATTATTTGAACATTGTGTAATAGCATTGTATGCAACGACAGTATATGTTCCCTCAGTTTTATTCAGCCATTGAATTTGATTGCCTGTTCCTTGAATAAGTTGACCGTCTTCAACTAAATCCTTGAACAATTGATAATTTACGCCTATTTCTGAAGAGGAAAGTTGTAGAGTAACTCCATTTGTTCCTTCGCAATAGGTCTCATCTCCGGTAAGGTTAAACACTGTTGGATAAGCACTTACATTGATTGTAACATCGTTACCCAGAGTGTTGTTTGAACATAGTGCATCTGTAACTGATACAATATGGTAAGTCAGTGTTTGATTAACATCTTCTATAACCAACTGATATACATTATTATTAATATCATTGATTTCTTGATTTTCCTGACCATCGAAGTAAACAATATCAAATGGAGCGGTTCCTGTCAGGTTAAAAGTAAAGATTGCATCCTGACCGGTACATAATGGACCGTTCCCGCTTAATGTTGCAGTCGGTTTATCATTTACGATCAGTTGAGCATTCTCAGTCGCTAACCATTCAGGGCTATTACAAATGTTTTGAGCTTCAAGTCTGTAGTAATATCCATCCATTGTTCCATCAATGAATCCTTCGTTTATGGTTAGTGTATTTGTGTTTACACCGTCATAAATGTCATTGTCAGGAACGACACTCCAGTTATCACCATCAGTGCTGTAAACCCATCTGTAAATCAAGTTATCACCGGTGAACGAAGCAGTAAATTGTGCTGATTGTCCTTCGCACACGATATCGTCTAAAGGATCTGACACAACATTTGGCTCTTGTAAAAGAATTAATGATGCAACGCTCGATTCGATCCCGTTCGCACAATCATTAGATACAACAACTTTAAATAGATGATCTCCCATATCGAATGTTACATTGCTTATTTGAAGAGTTGTGCTTGTTGTTCCGCTATAAACGTTGTCATCCTCTAAATTATTCCAGCTCTGTCCATCATCAGTACTAATCATCCACTGATAATCAAATGGAGCAGAACCCGAAACCTGAACTGTGAACTGAGCATCATCACCAATGCACACACTGAAATCTTCAGGTTGAGTAGCAATAACAGGAGCTGTTTTGATTGTCAAAGTTGCAACACTCGATGAAACATTTGATTGACAATCGTTTGAAGCAAGTAATTTATAAGAATAACCGTTCATTGAATTTGTTACATTTGAGAGAGTTAAAGTATTGGAAGTAAAACCAGAGTAGGTAATACCATCCATATTTTCTTCAATATCTTCAAATGTTTGACCATCGGTACTGCGTTGCCATTGATAAGTTAATGGATTATTTCCGTTGACTGTGGCAGTAAATGTATGTACACCAGAATTTTCGCAAACTTCAAGATTCTGCGGATTTGCCACAAAGACCGGAGGATAAAGAATTGTTAATGTTGCTGGATCGGATAAGACCCACGCTTGCGGGCAACCGCTGTTTCTTGCCAATAATCTGTATTGATAACCATCAAGACCGCTAACATCTGAAATTGTTAATTCAGTTGTGTTAAATCCGCTGTAAATTTCTCCATCTGTATTTGCGTCTATATCATCAAAGCCATCTCCATCATCTCGTTGCCATTTGTATTGATTTGCAAACAAAGGATCTGAAGAAAATACATGACTGGAACCATTACATACTGCGGCATTCTCGGGATTGACATCTGTGAAATCTGGTTCGTCGGGAACAAGAAGAGTTGCTGGATTAGAAGCAACCCAATTTTCCGGGCAACCGTTATTTTTTGCAAGAAGTCTGTATTGATATCCATCAAGACCTGTTACATCGCTAATGTACAATGATGTGGTATTAAATCCGCTGTAAATTCCACCATCGGTATTAATATTAATATCCTGATAATTAATACCATCATATCTTTGCCATTTATAAACATCAGCATTAGCTGGGGTTGATACAAATGTGTGATCTGAGCCTGCGCAAAGAAGAATATCTACAGGATGATTTCCAGTAAAATCTGGTTCTGTGGGTACAGTCAAAAGTGCCTCTTCGGATGCAGCCCAGTTTTGGGGACATCCCATATTTTTTGCAAGAAGTCTGTAGGTAAAGCCATTCAGACCGCTAACAGTAGATATATTGAGTGATGTTGTATTATATCCTGAATAAACTCCATTATCAGTATTTGCGTCTATATCAACGAATCCTTGACCATCATTTCTTTGCCATTTGTATTGTTCCGCATTTAGAGGATCTGAAGTAAAGGTATGATTTGTTCCTGAACAAACTGTTGCATTTTGCGGTTGATTGCCCTCAAAGTTAGGTTCGAGAGGAACAGTCAAAATTACTTCATTTGATGCTATCCAATTTAATGGACAACCGCTATTTCTTGCATATAATCTGTATGAATATCCATCAAGACCAGTAACATTGCTTATAGTCAATGTAGCTGTATTGAATCCTGAATAGATTCCACCATCCATTGTTCCATTTATATCTTCATAGCCATTTCCATCATTTCTTTGCCATCTAAATTGGTTGGCGTTACTTGGATTTGCAACAAATGAGTGATTGTTACCATTACAAACTGTTGCATCCTCGGGTTGACCATTTGTGAAATCAGGTTCCGTTGGAACTGTAAGAGTAACAACATCCGATGATGCCCAACCGGTAGGACATCCGTTATTTCTGGCTAATAATTTGTATTGATAACCATTTAATCCGCTAACATTTGATATGACAAGAGAAGTTGTTCCAAAACCTGTATAAACACCTCCGTCCATTGATCCATCAATATCTTCAAATCCATTGCCATTATTTCTTTGCCATTTAAATTCATCAGCATTTACAGGTGTTGATGTAAAGGTATGTTCTGTTCCTTGACAAATTGTTGCATCTTGTGGTTGATTCCCTGTAAAATCGGGATACGTATTAACTGACAGAGTAGCATAATTCGATGGGATGCCATCGGTTGGACAATTTCCAGTGTTTTGTGCTAAAACCCGGAATTGATAACCGTTATAACTATTGACATTTGCAATATGCAAAGTGTTTGTTGTAACATCATCAAAATCATCATTATCGGGAACACTTAACCATGGTGATTGATCATTCTCTCTGTATTGCCATTGATAAGAAGTAGCATTATCAAACTGTGCAGTAAAATCATGCTGGCTATTCTCACAAACCCCGGCATCTACTGGGGAACTGACAAGAGTTGGTTGTGAGATAACTGTTAATGTTGCATCTGACGAAGTAATAATTATTAATGGGCAAGCTGTGTTATATGCCCTTGCTCTGTATCTACTTCCATTTAATCCAGTAACATCGGAAATCTGAAGAGTCGTAGTGCTTGTTCCTGAATAAACTCCTCCGTCACTTAAATTATTCCAGCCAAGGTTAAATACTTGCCATATATAATTTGTTGCATTATTTGTTGTAACGCTGAACTGAGCTGAGCTTCCTTCGCAAACTGACTGACTCTGAGGATTGCTTGTAAATTCTGGATTTGGTATAAAACTTAATCTAACTATATTTGATGATAGCCAGTTTGTAGGACAATTACTGTTTCTTGCTAATAATCTGAAATAATATACATCAAGATCGCTGACATCGTTAATTGTAAGAGTAGAAGTATTGACTCCATCGAAAACATCATTATCTGGTACATCATTCCAATTATTCTGGTCTAAAGATAATTGCCATTTCAATTCATTTTCCGTAACAACTACTGCTGAAAATTGACCACTTCCATAATTACATACTTCTATGTTTTGTGGTTGTGTAGTAAATACTGGTAGTGGGGTAACTATTAATACGGCTGAAATTGAATTTATCCATGCTGTTGGACAACCGCTATTTCTTGCTAATAGTCTGTATTGATACCCATTTAACCCTGTTACATCTGAAATAGCTAATGAAGTTGTTGTATATCCGCTGTAAACTCCTCCGTCAATT
>CALHRB010000345.1 GCA_938038165.1 Candidatus Kapaibacterium sp.
TATTCATTTTTCAAGGAGTTATTTTATGGCTGCTTATTATGTTATTACTTTCAACATAGTAAATCAAGATCTCTATAATAAGTATATAGAGAAAGTTTTCCCTCTCATTCAAAAACATAATGGCACTTTAGTTGTAGCTGATTTTGACCCAAAAGAAATCGAGGGAACAAAAAAAAGTGCGAATATCATCCTAAAGTTTAACTCCGAAGAAGAAGCTTTAGGTTGGTATAACGATCCGGAATACGTTGAAGTTCGTAAAATTCGTTGGAAATCTACTAAAGATACTTATTGTGTTTTGGTCAAAGAATTCACATGGGGTTGATAATTTTAATAACCAACTATCTTCACTTTTTCCTAAATACCTTTGATCTGTCAGAAGTAACATTATAGTTTTTAAGAATGTCATTATTTCTTAAAAAAGCATTCTTCCTATTTAAAACTATTTTGTTATAGGCAAGATCTTCAAATATGAGGAATTCTGTTTTTTCAGACTCAATGAAGTTTATAAGATCATCGAGCTTTTTAATTTTCTTTTTGTTGACTGAATTAACTATGAATGAACCATAACCAAATTGATCATAACCTTGGTTAATTTCATCTTTTAGTATAGTATTGATTATTACTACTTCGTGAAGGGAGTCGGATTTGTAAGCACCAGCATATCTTAGAAGTGATTTAGGAGCTTCGTAATACCAATAATTTCCAAAAGTTCTCAAGTAATTTATCGTTAGAGCCTGAAAAACAAAACCAG
Organism: Candidatus Kapaibacterium sp.; assembly: GCA_938038165.1. Lineage (GTDB taxonomy): Bacteria > Bacteroidota > Ignavibacteria > Kapaibacteriales > UBA2268 > CALHRB01. The sequence goes on from CALHRB010000345.1 coordinate 752, forward strand.
CAAAGACGAAGTATCTTGGCTCGGTATTAAATTCATCTGAATACATAATAAAAGCATCTGAACCGCTTAAAGATAATTTAAATTTTAAATCAATCTTTTTGCCTTCTCTAATTACTTTTATTTTGCATTCATCACCAATGTATTTTTTGTCAATTACATAATTATAATCAATTCTTTCAGTTGGTCGGAAAATTACAGTTCCGTCGTTAGAAATCGGAACTCCGTCAATTTCAATAATTACATCTTCAGTTTTCAATATATTTTTCAAAGGAGAAATATCAGCTATAAAGGTTACAAGGATACCATAATCATCATCTAAACATTTATAATATTTTCGTAAATCTTCATTTTCTAAATTTTGAGTTTGCATAGCCAGAAAAGGAAAACCATCATAAGTTCCGTCCTTGATATCTTCAAGAAAGTGATTGATGACAGGTTTCGGAATGAAATAGCCAGTATTCTCTGCTAATATATCGGATTGAAAAGCAATACCAGCAATTTTGTCCTCTATCATAACAGGTCCACCACTATTGCCGGGATTTATGGCTGCATCAATTTGACAAGCCATCAAACCCATTCCTGAGTGAGAATAAGTTTGATATTCAATTCTTGAAATAACTCCTTTGGTTATGCTAATTTCCTCTCCTCCAATCGGATAACCCAGCACATAGATTTGTTCCTGCAAATGAGGGACATCATCTATCTCTAAAGGTCTAACACCCGCAAAAAAATTTTTGTCATCTACTCTAAGCAAAGCAAGGTCACATTCATCTCCGATAAACTCCACCTTAGCAATATATTTTTTTGAATCATTAAATTTCTTGACCTGAATAAAAGTAGCATTTGTAACATTGTGTGCATTTGTCAGAATTTTATTTCCTGCAATCACAACACCCGATCCCGATGAAGATGATGGAGGCAAGTTTTGCCAAGGTACTCGATAGCTATAAGAATAATCATTAACATAAATCTTTATGACAGAGTTCCTTGGGTCATAATCGGTTTGTGAATAAATTATCGCTGGAAATATCAAAGAAATAATTACTATAATTAACTGTTTTTTAAATTGAGTTTCCATAAACATCATAAATAAATAAAATTTACTTTCTAATTAATAATTCTGCTATTTGGACTGCATTGGTTGCGGCACCTTTTCTTAAATTGTCTGAAACCACCCAAAGATTGATTCCATTTTCAACAGAAGCGTCTCTTCTAATCCTTCCAACAAAAACATCATCTTTATTCTGAGCAAAAATCGGAGTTGGATAAATCTCTTTTTGGGGTTCGTCGAGGAGAACAACACCCTTCGCATTTTTAAGTGTATCAAATATTTCGTCTAAATTGAATTCTTTTTCAAATTCTATATTCACTGATTCTGAGTGACCACCAGTTATAGGTAGTCGAACGCAGGTAACAGAAATTTTTAAATCAGGATAATTCAAAATCTTGCGAGTCTCATTTATCATCTTTATTTCTTCTTCGGAATAGAGACTGTCATCGCTAATGTTATGAAAAACGGTATTAAAAGCAAGTTGATGATTCGAAATTCTATCAGCAGGAACTTCGCCATTTAATTCCGAAAAAAGTTGATTCAAACCCTTTTGTCCAGCACCCGAAATTGATTGGTATGTCGAAACGATTGTTCTTTTTAACCCGTAAAGGTCATTCAAGGGTTTTAAAACAACAGCAAGTTGAATTGTCGAACAGTTCGGATTTGCAATTATTCCTTTATGTTTGAAAGCATCTTCAGGATTAACTTCCGGCACAACAAGAGGAACATTTTGATCCATACGCCAGTAGCTTCCATTATCTATAACGATACAACCATCGGCAACTGCTTTTTGGGCAATGATTTTGCTTGCTTCTTTTCCGGCGGAAAAAAGAGCAATATCAAGTCCCTTAAAACTCGAATTTGCTGCATCTTCAACCTCTATTAATTCATTATTGAATTTAATTTTTTGACCGGCTGATTTAGCTGTTGCAAAAAGCCTGATATTTCTAATGGGAAAATTCCTTTCTTCGAGAACTTCGAGCATTTTCCTGCCGACAAGTCCTGTTGCACCTACAACACCAATATTTATCATAAAAATTTATAATTTCTTCAACAAAAATTTATAAGAATACAAAGATAATATAATTGCATGAAATTATTAATTTTGTGCCTTTCTAACAGACATTTTCATTTATGAATTTTAAAATTTTTATTATAATTATTGCACTTTCTTTCCAATCCTGTGGAATAATAAAAAAAATCGCAGGTGCAGATATTGACCCTGTTCAATTTGACAAAGCAAGGGAAGCTAAAATTACAGAAATAAAATTTTTAGCGGCATCAAACCTTGCAAAACGACTTAATGAAGGAAATCCACCGGAAAATGCTGATATCTGCTTTTACTTATCAGATACTTTCCTCAATAAAATTGCTTCCCAGTATGATTCCTCTGAGGGCTGGCTTGACCCCTCGACAAGCTATAAGATATTAAAAACCAAACTTTCACTATACAATGGTTCAGCCATTGCAACACTTAACCTTTTGGCTCATAACAACAGTTATAATGTTGATGTTTCCCTTTCTATGGATTGCATAGTAACATTCAAAATGCTTAAAAATGAACTTGAAATGAATCTCGAACCATTTAATATTTCACCGATTGCTGATGCAAAAGGGTTATTAGGGGGAACTGATGAAATAATTGAAAATCTTATTAAGATTAATCTGGCAAACCTCAGCAAAAGCTTTCCACCGCTTAAAATACCATTATCTTTCACCAATGATTTCTTGTTGGAGAAAGCCAACATAAATATAAAAGACAAAGTCAATATGCTTGTTTCCTATAATGATTACCCGATTAAATACAGCCTGAAACTTAATGAGATATTAATATTCAAGGGCAAAGCCTTTATAGCGATGAGTATTGACAAAGTGGAGGTTAAATGAATAAAATCAGACTTTTGATACTATCTAACTTGTTTATTTTCATTCTTTTTGCTTGTAAAAGCATTGACTTGCCAACAATTGATCAATCACAAAAATTGATTGATTTCTATCAGCCTCAAATAAATTTAGCCAATAGAAATATTGATGATAAAACCAAAAATTTCCCAGCAGGAAGCGATTTCATTCTTCGTTTGAGTATTAATCCACTCAACACAATTCTAAAAGCACTTTCTAACCGTCGGGAAAATGATATCAAAATTATTTTCAAACAGTCAAAAAACGTTATAAAAGAAGATAAATCAATCTTAGGCATAAACTATACAAACTTTATTAATATTGACACGGGAACTTTTTCAGTGGATATCAAGGCAATAAATTTTTCAAAACTTGATAAAAATATCATTGAGGGACGTATTGAAATTGAGGGTAAGGGAGCTATTAGTGCATCTGGTAAGTATATCGGTGTCCCTGCTTCTATTTCCCCCGAAGTGCAGATATATCTGAATGAACCTGTGTCATTCAATCTTGAAGCGACTGACAGCGGTTATATAGTTCTTAAACCACGCCCTGCAAAGCTCACCTTAAAGACAAAGTTTTTTTTCAAACTGCTCGAATGGAAAATTCCATGGGGACATGAAGCTCAACTGGAATTCACTGAGATAATGAAACCGATGGCAGTTCCAATTGCTGTCAATACCGAAATACAATTCCCAAAGCCAACTAAAAAAGCCAGCTCGAACGAAATGGAACAAATACCTTATGAAGTTCAACTTAATAACACACGTTTAACAACAATTAATTCCAAACTTGAATTTCGATCGGATGCTACTTTCAAAAAGAAATAATTATTCTCATTATTGTAGCAAAAAAATACAAAAATTTATTTACTAACAACATTTATATAATAATAATTCTCTTTGACAATAGCTAAATATTAGATACGTTAATCATTTGGTATCAAACAAATTTGGGTTTATGTCTTTAATAACAACACCGGTAACAGAGGAAATCGAGTTCTATTTATGGAGATATTTTTCAGCCGAAGATGAATTTCTTTATAACCTTAGAATGGAAGCAAAAGAAGAAGGAATGCCGGAAATATCAATATCTCCTGTTCAAGGTCTGTTTCTCCAGATGTTAATCAAATCAATCAATGCACGAAAGGTTCTTGAAATTGGCTCTCTTGGTGGTTATTCAGCAATTACAATGGCAAGAGCCTTGACAGAAGAGGGAATTCTTTATGCCGTTGAAATCAACAAAAATTACTGCGAATTTATAAGAAAAAAATCCTTGCAATCTGGTTTATCCGGCAAAATCAAGGTGATAAACAGTTCTGGTAATGAGTTCCTGCATAATCTTTCGGATAATGAAATCTTTGACTTTATTTTTCTTGATGCGGATAAATCTGGTTATATTAAATATGTTAATTTATCAATTCCTCATTTACGAAAGGGAGGAATAATTGCGGCAGACAATGCCCTGGCTATGGGCAAAATATCTGATATCTCAGAAGATGAAAACACCAAAGCAATTCACAATTTCAATTTATTTATGATAAATAATCAAGATTTTTTTACTTCACTCGTTCCAATTGGTGATGGCTTAACATTAGGACTTAAATTATAGCCGTATTTTTTACATTTTAGACATATTTACAGGTGGTTAAGATTAAAAGCCAATATTTAATCAAAGGATTAAGATTATTTCTATTTTTAGCTATTCTTTTCGCTTTTTCCTGCAGTTCACAGAGAAGGCTTCGAGGCTTCGAGTTCCAAAAAAGCGTCGAAGATTTTCAGGACTCAGCCGGAAAACAAATTTATTTAACATCAACCAAACCAATTGACTCTGTTGATGTGAACAAGCTGGCTTTTGATGTTTGGCGACTTAAGTCAGATAAATACCCGGATTCAATCAAAATTTACGCAAGAGTATTCGATTCATCAGGTCATTTTGTAACAAATATGGCTGACCCTTACAAAAAAAATCCAGATTTCAATT
>CALHRB010000346.1 GCA_938038165.1 Candidatus Kapaibacterium sp.
TTTTAGTTTTTTTAACAAAACTACATTTCATATCAATAAATTATTATCATTCTTTTTCGTTATTATAATTCAGGTTATTGTTACTTTAGAAAATGACAAAGATTTTAATTTTTTTTCTAATCGCCGTCTTAATAATTATGGTAATCATAGGTTTGGTTATCAAATCTTTCAGAAATTATTTAAATAATATTTTCAGAAACTTTGAAGTTCAATCAAATATGTCAAAAGAGGTTTCGAAAAAACAGGTAATATATGAAAAGGATGGCATAGTAGTAATGAAAGGTGAATCCAACAAACAAAATGATTAGAACAAGAAAAACGAACAAAAATCACCATCCTTCAGGGTTAAATAAAACCAAAAACATATCAAGTCGCAATGATAATTTTTTTAATTTATAATTTTTAATATTGAAAAATCAAAATTAGACAGATGGTTTCAAAAGCTCCGGTATATGCTGCAATAGATGTAGGAACTAATTCATTTCATTTAATAATAGCAAGCGTTAACAACAGAGGTATGATGCAAGTGATTCTAAGGGAGAAGGAAATGGTCAGACTTGGTAGTGGAAGTGGTGATATGAAGTATATACAAAAGGATGCAATGGAAAGAGGTGTTAAGGCTTTGCAGAATTTTGCCGAGCTTGCTCGTAGCAAAAACTCTGAGATAAAAGCTGTTGCAACAAGTGCTGTTCGGGAGGCTCTCAACCGTGATGAATTTTTGAATTTAGTTAAGGAAAAAACCGGAATCGAAATTGAAGTGGTCTCTGGAGCCGAAGAAGGAAGGTTAATTTATATAGGAGCAATTCACGCATTGCCAATCTACAATCAAAAGGTTTTTATCCTTGATATTGGCGGAGGAAGCACTGAAACAATAATCGGTCAGGATGGTGAGATTCGCTATGTTCATAGTGAAAAAATCGGTTCAATACGATTGACAAACCGTTTCAATCTTGATGGCAATATTACAAACGAACAAATTAAAGAATGCAGAGATTACATTAAGGGTTGCTGGACACCAATACTCAAAAGGATTTATTCGATAGGCTTCGAGACCGTTGTTTGCACATCAGGGACAATCCTGAATATTGCTGCTATGTCACTTTCGATGAATAAGGAGAATATCCCAGATATTATTAATGGTTTGACAGTAACAAAAAGCAGAATGTTAGAAGTGATAGATAAAATTTTGGATGCTAAAACTTTAACAGACAGACAAAACCTTCCCGGCATGGATCCAAACAGAGCTGATATAATTGTTGCAGGCTCTTTGATCCTTGAACAAGCCTTAATCCAATTAAATATCGAAAAAATTCTGATTTCCTCGTTTGCACTCAGAGAAGGAATAGTATTCGACACAATTCAAAAAAAAGAGGCTTTGCAGAAATTTCATCATTTGAGCAGGCTAAGGTTCGAGACAATATATAGTATTTGTCAGGAATATAAAGTCAATTTAATTCATTCAGAGCATGTCAAAGAAATATCATTAAAATTATTTGACGACCTTCAATCTCTGCATAGGCTGGGTTATGCCGAAAGGGAACTGTTGGAAGCTGCTGCCTTACTTCACGACATCGGCTATCATATTTCCCACGATCAGCACCACAAACACAGCTATTATATAATCAGCCATTGCATTATGCCGGGATTTACAAACCCTGAATCCGAAATAATTGCAAACATAGCCAGATATCACAGAAAAAGTCATCCAAAGAAAAAACACGAAAATTTTGAAAACCTACCTGATAACAAAAAAAATATTGTTAGAGTTTTAGCAGGTATCCTTCGCATTGCCGAAGGAATTGACAGACGACAAATGCAGGTAATCAAAGATGTTAAAGCAGAAATCGCAAATAATGAAATTAATATTGCTCTGTTTCCTGTTCTTAATGAGCAGAACCCTGATATTGAACTCTGGGGTGCCAACAGAAGAAAATTACTTCTACAAGAGACATTCAACCTACCTGTCAATATATATTTAGCAAATAAAAATTAATAAGCTATTATAAATTATTTAACGTCGTTTTATATTTTTTGATTAGTATTATGATTAAAATAGAAGAAAAATATTTCCTTGATAAACTCCAGTTGTCCAAAGAAGATTTGAACAAGTTGCTTTCGTTAGCGTTGGAAAATGGCGGGGAGTTTTCTGAAATATTCATTGAATACAGATTTAATAACTCAGTTACATTAGAGGAGGACATCGTTAAAAGCTCTTCAAGAACCATTACTCTTGGAGCTGGAATACGGGTAATCAATGGTGAGCAGACTGGTTATACCTACACAAACGATTTGTCATTTGATAAATTAAAGAAAATTGCTATAACAGCCAGTTCAATTGCCAAATCTGGCATTAAAAATGAAGTAGCCGACTTATCAAAATCATCTCTTAAGAATCAGCTTTATAGTTATGATAACTTGATTACCCATCTTGATTTAGAAAAGAAAATAAATTTGGTTCGTTCGGCTTATGATGCTGCATTAAAATATGACAAAAGGATAATCAAAGTTAGTTCAACACTGGCTGATGAAGTGCAGTTTGTTCTTATCGGCAATAGTTCCGGAAAGTATGTTACTGACATAAGACCACAGACCAGATTGATGGTTGTTTCGACGGCAGAAGAGAATAACAACAGGGACACGGGATTCGAAAATGCTGGCGGAAGGGTTGGTGTTGAATTTTTTGAAACAGAAAAAAGACCAGAAGAGATAGGTAAATTAGCTTCAGAAGAAGCCATTAATCTTCTTTCAGCCTATGATTCTCCTGCAGGCGAAATGCCTGTTGTGCTTGGCGGCGGTCAATCAGGAGTTTTGATTCACGAAGCTGTCGGTCATCCTCTCGAAGCAGACGGGGCTTGGAAAAAAACTTCCATTATGTCAGGTAAATTGGGTGAAATGGTAGCTAATCCAATAGTAACAATTTATGATGATGCAACCATCCCGTCATACAGGGGTAGTCTTAATATTGACGATGAAGGAACAGAAACAAAGCCCGTTTTACTTATTGAAAATGGTAAATTGGTTGATTATATGAATGATTTACTTTCTGCAAAAATTCTAAAACATGAACCTAATGGACACGGAAGAAGGGAATCATATAGATTTTCTCCTATTCCAAGAATGAACAATACTGTTTTGGAAAAAGGTGATTATACTCCAGAAGAGGTTATTAGAAGTGTAAAGAAAGGTTTTTTCGCTAAATCATTTCAAGGAGGCATGGTTAATTCAACAGGAAAATTTACTTTTTCCGTCAATCTTGGATATTTAATAGAAGACGGTCAGCTGACAAAACCTGTGAAAAACGCCACTCTGATAGGTTCTAATTTTGAAATACTTCAAAACATTGATATGATAGGCAATGATATCGGCTTCTTCCTTGGAACTTGTGGCAAAGACGGGCAATCAGTGCCTGTAACCTGTGGAACACCAACAGTAAGAATCAGTAAAATGACAGTTGGAGGGAAATTATGAACAATGATATAAATCTGATGGCTGTTGCCGAAAGCCTGGTTGATTATGGAAAATCAAAAAATGTGGATGAAATTCAGGTTTCAATAGCCAACGAGGATGAATTTACAGTTGAAGTCAGAAACGGAGAGATAGAAAAGCTTACTGAATCAGTTTCTAAGGGTGTTTCGATCAAAATAATACAGGATAAAAGAGTTGCAACAGCTGCCACATCTGACTTTTCTGAAGAAACTTTGAAATATCTGCTTGATGATGCCATTGCAAGAGCAGAACTTTCGAGTCAGGATGAGTTTGCAGGGCTACCAGATGAATTTTATGATAATAGTCAACAAATAGATCTGGAAATATATGACCCTCTTCTCGAGGAAATTCAACCTGATTTAAAAATCAATATTGCCAAGGAAATCGAGAGAATTTGTCTGTCTGATGAAAGGATTAAACTCTCGGAAGGTTCATTTTTTCAATCAGTTATTGGAGAAGTTTTTATAGCCAATTCCAAGGGATTCTCGGGTTCTTTCAAATCTTCTTCATGCTCAAGCGGAGTTTATCTTCATTCAGCAGACGAGAATAACTCTTATGAAGAAGGTTGGTGGTCTAATTCTGTAAATTTCGATGGGCTGATGAAACCAGAAGATATTGCCCAAATAGCAATTAACAGAGTTACAAGATTAATAAATGCCAGAAAGGTTGAAACACAAAAAGTTCCTGTAATATTCGAAAGACCAATGACATCTATGTTGCTCGGATTTTTAGCCAGCTGTTTGAATGGGCATTTAATTTATTTGAACCAATCCTTCTTGGTTGGAAAATCAGGTCAAAAAATCGCAGGGGATAATATAAATATCATTGATAATGGCTTGCTCAAAGGAGCTGTTGGCTCAAGACTTTTCGACAGGGAGGGAGTTCCAACAAGGGAATTGTCTTTGATTGACAAAGGTTTGCTTAGTTCTTACATTCTTGATACTTATAGCGCAAGAAAATTAGGATTAAAATCAACAGGACATGCCTCTGGAGTTACAAATTTTTATTTGGATAAAGGAAATTCATCTCCTGATGAAATTATTAAATCGGTTGGCAAAGGGCTATTATTAACTCGAACAATAGGGCAGGGAACAAATTCAACCACGGGCGATATTTCACGTGGAGCCTTTGGTCTCTGGATTGAAAATGGTGAAATTTCATATCCTGTTGCCGAAGTTACAATATCCGGTAATTTGGGTGAAATACTTAATAATATAGATATGATTGGTGACGATTTGATTTTTGATCGTTCAATAACTGGACCGACTATTAAAGTTTCTGAAATGACAGTTGCTGGAATTTGACAATACAGTAAAGGGCAGGTTTTGAGCCTGCCCTTATGAAATTATTTATTTTTAAAAAATGTTGGGATACGCCCAAAAATTAAAGTTTTCCTAAAATTTTATTTAAAGTTTCGCTTGGTCTCATTTCCCGGGTTGCCTTTTCGTCGTCTGGTTTATAATATCCTCCAATGTCAACAGGCCTTCCTTGGGCAGAAAGAAGTTCAATATTAATCTTGTCCTCTTTTTCTTTCAGTTCTTTGGCTATTGGTTCAAATCTGGCTTTTAATTCAGGATCTTTATCTTGTGAAGCTAAAGCCTCAGCCCAATACATTGTTAAATAAAAAGAGCTTCCTCTGTTATCAATTTCGTTGACTTTACGTGATGGATATTTTGCATTTTCAAGATATTTGAGGACTGCATGATCAAGAGTTTCAGAAAGGATCTGAGCCTTTTTGTTGTTGTATTTTTCGGCTATAAGTTCAAAGGAAGGAACCATTGCACAATATTCACCCAAAGAATCCCATCTTAAATGCCCTTCCTGTAAAAATTGCTGAACGTGTTTTGGTGCAGAACCACCGGCACCAGTTTCAAATAGACCTCCACCATTCAGCAGTGGGACAATTGAAAGCATTCTTGCACTTGTTCCAAGCTCAAGAATTGGAAAGAGGTCAGTCAGATAGTCCCTAAGGACATTTCCAGTAACAGAAATTGTATCCAAACCTTTTCTGACTCTTTCAAGAGTAAATTTCATTGCATCAACCGGTTTAAGAATTTTGATTTCGAGTCCTTCAGTATCGTGTTCGGGCAAATATTTGTTAACTTTTTTGATTATTTCTCTATCGTGTGCTCTCCCTTCGTCCAGCCAGAAAATAGCTGGTGAACCGGTTGCTCTTGCTCTTTTAACTGCTAATTTTACCCAATCCCTAATCGCAATATCTTTTGCTTGACACATTCTAAAAATATCGCCTTTCTCAACTTTTTGCTCAAGATAAACATTTCCTTCTGAATCAACAGCTCTAATGACTCCGTTACCTTCGGCTTCGAAAGTCTTGTCATGAGAACCGTATTCTTCTGCTTTTTGAGCCATTAAACCAACATTGGAAACATTTCCCATTGTGGCAGGGTCAAATTGTCCATTTCTTTTGCAATCTTCGATAATTTCTTTATAAATAGTTGCGTAGCAACGATCGGGAATCATAGCCATGGTATCTTGTAATTGATCATCTTTATTCCACATCTTGCCGCCATCACGAACAACATTAGGCATTGATGCATCAATGATAATGTTATTGGGAATATGAAGGTTAGTTATTCCATGTCTTGAATCAACAATCGCAAGTGCTGGTCTGCTTTCATAAACCTTGTTGAGGTCGTCTTCGATTTCTTTCCTTTTGGCTTCGGGGAGCTTTTGAATTTTTTCGTAAACATCGGCTATGCCATTATTAAGGTTTACTTTTAATTCATCTAATATCTGAGAATGCTTTTCAAGAGCATCTTTATAATAAACAGAAACACAATGACCAAACATGATAGGGTCGGAGACTTTCATCATTGTGGCTTTAAGGTGCAAAGAAAGCAGGACATCTTCTTTTTTGGCTTCTTCGATTTTTTCAGCATAGAATTTGCGTAATGCCGAAACATTCATAACCGTTGAATCAAGGACTTCACCCTCGATGATTGGCAGTTTTTCTTTTAAAACTTTAATAGTTCCATCATCACTGAGAAACTCAATTCTGACATCGCAGGGTTTATCAAATGTCATTGACTTTTCATTTCCGTAAAAATCTTTTTCGGTCATATGAGCAACACAAGCCTTGGAGCCTGTGGGGGGCCATGGTTTCATCATTTTGTGAGGATTTTTCTGAGCAAATTTTTTGACGGAGACAGCCGGACGCCTGTCTGAATTTCCTTCACGTAGAACCGGATTTACTGCGGAACCAAGAATTTTCGAGAATCTTTCTTTCAATTTAAATTCCTCATCATTTTTTGGTTCCTCGGGGTAATCGGGAATGTTATAGCCCTTTTCCTGAAGCTCTTTGATGGCAGACTGAAGCTGAGGAATAGTAGCGCTAATATTCGGAAGTTTTATTACGTTTGCTTCGGGTTGTTTTACTAAATCACCAAGCTCTGCCAGATAATCGGGCTGTCTTTGATCTTCTTTCAGATATTCAGGGAATGCGGAAATTATCCTGCCAGCCAGGGAAATATCTTTTGTTTCAATTTCAATCCCTGTACCTTTTGTAAATGCTTGAAGTACTGGTAGAAAACAGTATGATGCCAATGCAGGTGCTTCGTCAATCTTTGTCCATGTAATTTTCTGAGATGCCATTTCTAATCCTATTAATTTGAATGTAAAACAAGTTTTAAATTAACAATATTTATTCAATTTTAAAATCGTAATATAAGATTTGACTTTTTTAAATTTCAGTTTATGATTTTTCTGTCTTTTTAAAAATTATTATTTAACTTGAAATTATTTGAATGTCTAAATTTAATGTAATTATAATTTTACTGCTTTTCTCACAACTTTTAAATGTAGGTTTTCTTTTATCTAAGTTTGAAAAGGATACACTATCGGACACAAACTTCGAAGAATTCCTGAATTTTCTTTATCAGTCAAAAAATGTTCAGATAAACAATAATTATTTAAGTATTTATTTTGGAACTTCAAATTTACATTCAAAATATAAGTCTCAAGAAGCTTTAAGCCAAGCTTATAATTTTAAAATTGACTATGGTTTTTTAAGGATTAGCCCAACTGATGATGATTTTATCAGATATCTGGCTTCCGAAGGAGGTTATCTTGGTAATGTTTCATCGCATTTAAAGCCAAAAAGCTGGCGTAACAGTGGACTTTTGTTTGATGCCTGGTCATTTGGGTTTAATTATAAAAATGGATATGGATATTACTTCGGTGATGATTTTCAAATATTTTTACTTCACTATGGGTCGCTTGATTGGAAAAAAATTGATTTTGAAACTTTCCCGAACGATGAATCAATGAACAAAATCTTAGAGGGATACAATCATGATTTCCGCTTTGGAACAAGCTATGAGGCCGAAATGCGTACTATATTGTCAAATCTTTTTATGTTAAAATTTAATTATTCAGAAAACATTTTGTTCAGAAGGCATGTGTTCGGTTTTTGGACATTAAGTGCTTTATGTGAATTGATATTACAAAGAGGGATAGATATTTTGAGCCCCGAATTAATAAAATCTATTCCTTATTTTCAGCCAATAATAAATTTTGCAATAAAGACCTTTATTTCAGCTATTATCTATAGCCAAAGGCAAAGTAATGCTTATTATCCTCTTAAATCTGAACCACCTCTCAGATTTATAAATTACAGGCTTTCGGTGGGAATTTCATTTTAATTTTTGTATCTCTCGAGGAATTCAATAACAGCGGGGTCAGCTGATAGTTCTAATTCCTGCGGTGTCCCTTCGAACTTTATTTTACCTTCGTCGAGCATAACAACCTTATCGGCAACTCGTTGAACAGAGAACATATCGTGAGTAATTACAACTGAGGTAACATTGAATTTTTTGGCAAGGTGAGCAATTAGTCTATCAATTTGCTCAGAAGTAACAGGGTCAAGTCCGGTTGTTGGTTCGTCATAAAGAATATATTCTGGATCTCCAACTAAAGCACGAGCAACACCGACTCTTTTTTTCATTCCACCGGAGAGGTCCGATGGTTTCTTATCCTTTAATATCATCCATTCCCTTTCGAGTTCGCTGGAATTGTTTCCATTGGTATCAGGCAGCAGACTAACAGCTTTAAGGACTTTTTTTGCTTCTTCTTCGAGCGTTTTTTGGTTTCTTAATCCTTTTTCCCAAAGACTGATAATAATATTTTCATAGACAGTCATAGAATCAAATAGGGCAGATCCCTGGAAAACGAAGCCAATTTTTTGCCTCAGTTCAAAGAGTTCCTTTTTTTTTAATTTAGATACATCTTTGCCATCAACTAAGACACTGCCTTGGTCTGGTTGAAGTAATCCAACAATATTTTTTATCAAAACGCTTTTTCCGCAACCGGACTTACCAATGATACACATAGTTTGCCCAACGGGAATTGTAAGGTTTACTCCATCAAGGACTACTTTCGGTCCGAAGGATTTGTGTAAGTCAACTATTTCTATCATAAAAACTGGATATTTAACCAAATCGGAAACGAAATTCTAAATCTAACATTTTAAAAAAAAATGGCTCCAATGAGCCACTTTGTTTTTTTTATATCTGGTGTAATTTTAGCCACGAATAAGGTTAAGAAATGCCGCACCATTCTGGTTTGCCTGAGCCAGAGAAATGAGGGAAGCCTGCTGCAGGAATTGAGCCTTGATCAATTCAAGTTGTTCCTGAGCGACGTCAGCGTCCTCCAGTCTTGAAATAGCCGCATTATAATTAACAATCTGACCTTTTAGCAATTCTTCCTGTGATTGGAGTCTGTTTTGAATCCCACCGAGATAAGCTGCTACTTTGTTTGTATTGTTTAAAGCTGTGGATAGAGATGCAAGAGTTAGGTGCATTATCGAATTGCTGAATATACCCAAATCGCTGTCGCTAACATTATTCAATGCTTCAAGATTCAGATTCGATACACCGGCAAAATTTCCATTTCCTAATGAATTAACTATAAAGTTATTCGAAGCAACATTGAAATCAGTATTGCTTGAAGTCATATCAATTGTGATGGTTAATAAGTTGTGGTTAGCATTGGAACCAATAATAAAATCTCCATAGAACGTGCTGTCAAGGAGTTGCCTTCCACCGAAGACAGTAGAATCAACAACTGTTTGTATTTGCTGTGCCATTCTGTAGGCAGCTTTGGCAAGAGCAACTTTTTCATCAGTTCCCAAGGCACCTGATGCGGCACTTGAAGCAGACTCTTTGATGAGAGTAACAAGTCCATTAATATTGTCGAGAGCATCCTGCAAAATACTCGTAACATTAAGAGCATCACTAACGGTTTTAAGTGCTGCTTTCATAGTCCCGTTTCTGGCTTGCAATGCTCTGGAAGTAATATAACCTGCAACATCGTCAGCAGCATTATTTATTTTTTTTCCAGTCGAAAGTCTTAATTGTCTCAGTGAAATGTTTTTACTTGATGCATCGAGTGCAATGTATGCATTTTCAGCCGGAGTATTTGTTCTTATTCTTGCTTGTGCACCTGTAGCGAATGGCATAGTAAACCTCTTAAAATATAAAAAATGTTATTGTCTGATTAATTGCAAGAATGCCTGAGGATTTGCATTTGCCTGAGCAAGTGAAATCAATGAGGCTTGCTGTAAAAATTGTGCTTTAACCAATTCTAACTGTTCTTTGGCAACATCAGAGTCTTCGATTCTGGAAATCGCTGCATTGTAATTTACCATTTGATTTTTTAGCAGTTCCTCCTGCGACCCGAGTCTGTTAACGATACCGCCAACATAGGAAGCAACCTTATTTACATTATTTATCGCATTAGCTAAACTTGCCAGCGTCAGACTCATCACCGAGGGAGCGAAAATTCCAAGGTCATTTGCATTCACATTATTAAGTTGATTTAAGTCCAGATTTGTAACTCCTGCAAAAACACCAGCAGACAATGAATTTACATTGAAGTTGTTTGAGGGTATATTGAAATCTGTGTTTCCAGTTGTCAAATCGAGGGCTAATGTCAGCAAACTGTGTGTTGCACTTGTGCCAATAACAAATTCAGCGTAAAATCGACCTGTTAATAGCTGACTTCCGCCAAACACAGTTGAATCAACAACAGTCTGAATCTGCTGAGCCATGCGGTAGGCTGCTTTTGCAAGGGCAACCCTTTCGTCTGTTCCCATAGCACCAGTGGCAGCCTGTGCAGTTGCATCTTTAATATTAGTCAGCAAATTATTTATGTTGTCGAGTGAATCCATTATTATGTTCGATACATTTTGGGCGTCACCAACTGCATAAAGAGCTGATTTCAAAGAGCCGTTTCTTGCTTGCAAGGCTCTGCTTGTAATATATCCTGCAACATCATCGCCTGCGTTATTTATCCTTTTTCCTGTTGAAAGTCTTAGCTGACGCAGAGATATGTTTTTGTTAGTAACGTCTAATGTATTGTATGCATTTTCCGCAGGAATATTTGTCCTTATTCTTGCATTTCCACCAACTGCAAATGGCATTATAAACCTCCACTATAATTTTTGACTTTAGTTTCCAATTTTTTAAATTTCATTAACAATTATGAAAATTGTTAAGCTCATCTTTACAAGTTGTGTGCCAAAAATTTGCTTTAGCTTTGATACATCCTTCGAATTATCAGTAAAAAACGGCCTCTACGGGGTTTTTCATTTTATTGTTCTTTTAAATCTTTCTTTAATTTCATATCTATTATCTCATATCTGACTTTTTTTGAAAGAGTTAAACACAATTAAAACCATTTTTTTTTGGTTAAGAATATTCATTTGGTTAAAATTAACCAAAACTAATATTATAGAAATGAGTTGAATTTATATAGTTTTAATCTCCAACAAGAATTTTATAATCCTGAAATAATTTCATTTGTTTTTTTGATTCCAACTCAAAGGAATTTTTCTTTATATTTACTTTTTTTTATATTCAAACAGAGTAAAATGATAGTAAAAGAATTAATTAATCCAGAATCAATAGTGATTATTGGAGCCTCGAATAATATAGAAAAGCCCGGGGGAAAAATAACTCAAAACATACTCGATGGGGCATATAACGGCAAACTCTACGCGGTTAATCCAAAAGAAAAAACCGTTCAGGGAATTGAGTGTTTCAATAAAGTTTCTGATTTGCCTGATGTCGAGCTTGCTATTTTAGCAATTGCCGCTAATTATGTTCCTTCAACCATTGAAGAATTAGCAAGAGACAAAGGAACAAAGGCATTTATTGTCCTTTCTGCCGGTTTCAGCGAAATTGGTCCGGAAGGAAAAAAACTTGAAAATCAAATTCTTGATATTGTTAACAAGTATAAGGTTACTCTCATCGGACCGAATTGCATTGGAGTAATTACAAACAGATACAAAGGTGTATTTGCCGGACCTATTCCCAAACTTGATCCCAAAGGCTGTGATTGTGTCTCGGCAAGTGGTGCAACAATGGTTTTTATTCTCGAGGTTGCAATTCCACGAGGACTCACTTTTTCAAACATTTTTTCAGTTGGGAACAGTATTCAGATTGGCGTTGAGGAAGTAATTGAATACTGGGATGTAACATTTGATCCCGATAAGAGTTCAAGGATTAAGTTAATTTATACCGAAAAGATTGCCAAACCTGAAAAGTTTTTGAAACATTGCACATCGCTAATCAAGAAAGGATGCAAAATAGCTGCGATAAAAGCCGGCACAACCGAAGCAGGTTCGAGAGCGGTTTCTTCCCATACTGGTGCTTTAGCAGGATCGGACACTGCAGTATCCGCTTTATTCAACAAGGCAGGAATAGTTAGGTGCCATAGCAGGGTTGAACTGGTTTATGTTGCTGGTGTTTTTGCTCATAAAGAACTTAAAGGCGATAGAATTGCTGTTATTACTCACGCTGGTGGTCCTGGCGTTATGCTTACAGATACTTTATCACGTGGAGGATTAAAAGTCCCTCAAATAAAAGGTTATGCGGCTGACGAACTTCTTTCAAAACTCAATTTCGGTTCTTCGGTTTCGAACCCTATTGATTTCCTTGCAACCGGCACAGCAGAACAACTCGGAACAATTCTTGATTATGTTGATCATGAATTCCATAATATTGATGCTTCGGCAGTAGTTTTTGGAACAACTGGTATGTTTGATGTAACTGGAGTTTACGATGTGCTCCACGAAAAAATGAATACCTGCCGAAAACCTATCTATCCTGTCCTTCCTTCGGTTGTTCAGGCAGCAAAGGCCGTTAATCATTTTTTATCTCTGGGCAGAATTAACTTTACCGATGAGGTAAGTCTTGGAAGGGCTTTATGCAAGGTTCATTTTACACCAAAACCATTTCCTGACCCTATATTGCCTCAAATAGACAAAAACTCGGTAAGATGGATAATTGAAAATTCACCAAAGGGTTATTTGTCCCCTGAGAAGATTCAAGGTTTGCTTGATGCCTCTGGAATAGCCAGAGCCAAAGAAGATTTAGCCTATAATATCGAGGAGGCTGTCGAATCAGCTAAACTTATTGGTTTTCCAGTTGCTATGAAGGTAATTGGTCCTATTCATAAATCCGATGTCGGAGGGGTTAGGTTAAATGTGAAGAGTAAGTCTGAGGTTGAATCAGCCTTTTATGAATTAATGGCTATCGAAGGTGCCACAGGAGTTATAATCCAACAAATGTTGAAAGGAAATGAACTTTTTATTGGTGCAAAAAAAGAACCAGATTTCGGTCATATAATCCTTTTTGGACTTGGGGGTATATTCATTGAAGTTTTCAAGGATATCACCTATGGTCTTGCACCGGTGTCTTATGAAGAAGCTCTTTTTATGATAAGAAATATTAAAGCCTATGGGATAATTAAAGGCGTTAGAGGCAGAGAGGGGGTTAATGAAGATCTTTTGGCTGACAGAATAGTCAGACTCTCTGCCCTTCTTCAGGCTGCTCCCGAAATAAGTGAGCTTGATTTTAATCCAATGCTTGGCGGTAAAGACTTCGTTACCGTTGTTGATAGCAGGATAAAAATAATATAAGTTTGACTTGTACTGTTGTTTTGTGTCTTTAGCTATCTGTTAAGAAAAATTTATTTGTTAAAATCGAAAAAGATTTTTATGTTTTCGTTGAAATAAAAATAATTTTTAGCCTATGTTGTCTGATTTCCTTGATTATATTTGCTTTGAATTTGTTGATTGCTCTGTTAATGCTTTTGCTATGAATATTCTAAAAAAAAATAAGGCAATATACATCAAGATAATGGAGGAAAATGGAAGTTTATAATATTAGATTTATTTAATATATTTGGATGTTACTGTTAGAATATTTTTCGTTGATTAAAAAAAATTAGAGGTTAAACTTATGACAATTATATTTGTGATAAAATACGGTTTTTGATACAATAAACAAGGTATTTTTGCAATACCACAAAAATGGTATTTATTGGCTTTATCACAGATATTATTTTTGCACTTGTAATTATTTTGTTTTCATAAGTTTTACCCAGTTGAAAATTTTAAGATATAAAAGACAAAGGAATGAAAAAATTATGTTCAATATTCAACAAAGGAGTAATTTTATGAAAAAACAATTTTCTAAATTCTTTCTGCTTCTGACTTTATTTTTAGTTAGTGCAGGAAGTATTTTAGCAACAACGTATTATGTTGATGGTGTCAGTGGTAATAATTCCAATGATGGATTAACCCCAGCCACAGCATTCGCAACAATTCAACATGCAATAAATACTGCTAGCAATGGTGACATTATAAATGTCGCCGCAGCCACATATAACGAAGACATTACAGTAAATAAGCAATTACAGCTTATTGGTGCAAACAAAACAACAACTATCATTGATGGTGCCAATCCTACCTCGATAGTCGTTGATATTACAAGTACAAACGTAGTGATTAAGAATTTTACCATACAAAACATTATTAGAACCACTGGTGGTGGTAATAAAAACCTTATTAAAATAGCCCCCGGATTATCCTATATTACTATTGAAAATAATTTTATTGGACCAAATTCA
>CALHRB010000347.1 GCA_938038165.1 Candidatus Kapaibacterium sp.
AACAAAGTAAAGAATTTCACTGCAAAATCTAAGCGAAAATTCTTTCTGGTTAATCCTATGATTCAACCAGAAAAATATAATTTATTCGCAGAAAATAAAGACTTTGCCACAAGTGAATTCGCTACAATGACCGAAGAAACAACTAATGATGAATTTGACAAAATTAATTACATTGCACTCCCCTATGAAATTGACTTATATCGTTCCTGCACAACATTAGAAGCAAAACAAAGGTTTCTTTTTGGCTTTTGGCAAAGAAGAGACACTGACACTACAACTGCATTCAACGAAGCCCGTATGGACTATTTGAATAAAATAGAAACAGCAAATAAAAATTATTCCTATGGAAAATCAAATAACGGCTGGAGAACAGACAGAGGAAAAATTTTCATTAAGTACGGAACACCAACTCAAATTGACAGGAAGATACAAGATGGCGATAATCGTCCACATGAAATATGGTATTATGACCGTGTTTTAGGTGGGGTTTCTTTTGTTTTTGTTGATTTATATGGTTTTGGCAACTTGGTTCTTGTACACTCGACTGCTCCCGGCGAAGTAAGAAACGAAAATTGGTTTGAAGAATATGTTATTCCAAATAATTTTAATGCAATCCCAAACATAATCGATAAAAGATAAATGGATACAATCATTCAAAAGCTTCTTTTTTATCTTTTTCTTGTTATTGGTGAAATTTCGTTTAGATTGAATAAAAAAAACAGACTGAAAATGGGCAGATTTTTTGGAAAATTAATTATGATTTTAAGCCCAGGCAGAGTGAAAATAACCAAAGAGAACCTTAGATATGCCTTCCCAGAAAAAAACAAAAATTGGATTGAGATAACAACGCGGAAAACATTCGATAACTTGGGTATTGTGCTAGCGGAGGTATCAATCATCGGAAAACTTGGGAAGAACGACATCTTTGATTATATTTCCTATGATAATTTTGATTTAATTAAAAAAACGATGACCCAAAACAGGGGGCTATTATTGCTCTCGGCTCACTTCGGTAACTGGGAATATACTGGTATTTCAATCGGATTATATCTTGACCGAGAAGTACTAATTCCTGTGAAAACACAAAAAAACCATTATATTGATAAACTTATAAATACCTTCAGAACTAAATGGGGCAACAAAGTTGTACCTATGGATAAATCTGCCATTCAAATAGTCAAACAAATCCGTTCCGGTGGAGTAGTCGGGATGCTTGCTGATCAAAGTGCAACCAAAGACAAAGACATTTTTGTCTCCTTTTTTGGTAGACAGACCGCTACCTACGAAGCACCCGCTGAATTAGCCCTAAAATTCAATTTACCAATTATTGTTGGTCTGGCAGTTAGGCAGGAAAATGGAAATTACATTATTAAAACTAAAAAAATTGAAATTGACGACTTAGAAAATAACAAAGATGGAGTCAGGGTATTAACCCAAAGGCATGTTAAGGTATTGGAGTCTGTTATCAGAGAGTATCCCGAAATGTGGCTCTGGCAACATCGACGATGGAAACATTCAAATTAAAATCCCTTCTGCTCATAGCTGAGTCGAAGGGATTCAAAGCAATAATTCCCTATTATATTACTTTTTGGCTAAATTTTTCTTCTCAAGATCAACATCAGTTAACGAACCCAGAAATTTTACTATAGCTGATATTTCTTCAGGTTTCAAATCTTTGCCTAAATTCAGATAAGCCATTTTCTTAACTGCCTCATCTATCGTAGCAACAGCCCCATCATGAAAATAAGGAAATGTTAATATAACATTACGAAGTATAGGAACCTTGAACATATATTTATCGCTCTCCACTTTAGTAACTTCATATCTACCTAAATCCTCTGTATTTTCATAAGGATGAACCAAGCCTGCTTTCTGATAGATATTTCCTCCGAAAAGAGGTCCTGTATGGCATGTAATGCATCCCACTTCAATAAATGTTTTCAAACCAACTTTTTCTTCATTCGACAAAGCCGTCTGATTTCCGGCAATATAGTTGTCAAATCTTGACTTTGATATCAAAGTTCTTTCAAAAGCTGCTATAGCCTCAGCAATGTTGTCATAAGTAATCTGCTTCTTGGCATTTGGAAAAGCCTTTTTGAATAAATCCATATATTCAGGCAATTGAGAAATTCTTTTTTCAGCTTCTTTCTCGGTGGGCATAGCCATTTCATCTGGATTGAGAATAGGACCTTTTGCCTGTTCCTTCAAGTCTTTTGCTCTCCCATCCCAAAATTGAGCAAACTGATAACCGGCATTGAGTACTGTTGGTGAATTTCTGCGTCCGACTTTGCCGTGAACAGCTCCATCAGAAGTTTTCTTATTGTCAACCCCGGCTTTTTCAATGATATCGTGGCATGTGTTACAAGACTGAGTCCTGTTGGCACTTAAAGCCGTTTCGAAATAAAGCTTCTTTCCCAGTGCAATAATATCTTCGTTATCGTTCTCGCTCCCCGGCATCTTCTCGGGCAATACACCAAACAACTGCTTCGCTTTATTTAATAGTTCGGTTTCTTCGGCTTGGGTCATAGCCTTTGGAACACTGTCTTTAGGTTCCTCTTTCCCACCACCACAAGAAACAAAAAACATTAAGGATGCTATCAAAATAGCCAAATAGTATTTCATAATTCCAACTGAGTAATTTTAACACAAAACAACGGTGTAAAATAATGAATAATTACACAATCTAAAAATGAAAATACAAATGTTATTATTATCTAAAACTTATGGCTAATTTTGTTTTTTTAAATTGAAGAATTTCTTTGACTGACTTGATACTAATATTAATTATTGGTGTAATAGCCGGTGTTATGGCTGGAATGTTCGGCATTGGTGGCGGAGTGGTTATGGTGCCGGCAATGATAGTTTTCCTTGGTTTTAGTATTATCGAGGCTAATGGGACCTCTTTAGCAGCCCTGATGATGCCTGTTGGTATATTTGCTGTAATCCAATATTATAAAAATAATTATGTTGACTTAAAACTTGCGTCAATTTTTGCTTTCGGTTTGCTCGCGGGTGTTTTTTTTGGAGCAAAGTTTGCTATTTCTCTACCTTCAGATATTTTGAAACAATTATACGGCATTTTTTTATTATATGTCAGCTGGAGGTTTTTCGAGTTAAAATTAAAAAACAAAGAGAAATCTGAAACAGATGAAATTTCCCTTGAGAAAAAACATTCAATTTTTGTATTGATACCAATAGGGATCACGGCAGGAATTCTTTCAGGCTTGTTTGGAATAGGCGGAGGCTTAGTTATGGTGCCAATGATGGTAACCTTGATGAGATACCACCCCAAAAAAGCTGTTGGAACATCACTTGCTGCTCTTTTGCTACCCGTTGCCCTCCCAGGTGTTTTAGAATATTATAACTCAGGAAATTTAAGAATCGAAACAGCGTCAATATTAGCTGTTGGTCTTGTTATTGGTTCAATTTTAGGTGCCAAAATAACAATTTCACTCCCAACTAAGACTATAAAAAGAATTTATTCAATTTTTTTATTTATTATGGGAATGGATTTCCTTATCAGAGGTTTATGGAATTATTTCAAATTTTAGAAAAGTTTTCGGTATTGAATTAAAATAAACTAATTTTGCAAATACTTATTTAACTTTATTTATTAACTTAATGGATAAAAATTTAAAAGAAGACTTAATATCAAAAGAATTCAAAGTTTTGGACAAAGGCTTTGTTCGATTGATTGATGTTATGGGTGATGATTCAGCAATCGTGCAGGCTGCTCGTGTATCTTATGGCGAAGGAACAAAAACTGTTCGAGAAGATCGTGGATTGATAAGATATTTAATGAGACACAGACATACATCCCCTTTCGAGATGGTCGAGTTCAAATTTCATATCAAATTACCCATATTTGTTGCCCGTCAGTGGATTCGCCACAGAACTGCCAATGTTAATGAATACAGCGGTCGTTATTCAGTAATCAGAGATGAGTTCTACATCCCCGAAATTCAGGAAATAAGAACACAAAGTCAAATCAATAAGCAGGGCAGAAGTGATGAAAGCATTTCCGTTGAGTTGGCTAAAGCTATTGCCACGAGAATGGAGGCTACTCAAAATAGATTATACGCTGAATACGAAGAACTTCTTAGTCTGAATATAGCCAGAGAACTCTCAAGAATCAATCTCCCTCTATCAACCTATACAGAATGGTATTGGAAAATAGACCTTCACAATTTGTTCCATTTCCTTAAACTCAGATTGGATAAAACTGCTCAGTTCGAAATCAGAAAATATGCAGAAGTTATCTCTGAAATGGTCAAAACATTAGTGCCTTTATCTTTTGAAGCTTTCGAGGATTATTTACTCAATTCAATTATTTTTTCAAAAAATGAATTATTATATCTCAAGCAACTAATTAACCGTATTGATGAAATAAATGAGGATTCCTTGCTTTCTTCAGGTTTCTCCAGAACCGAATCACGTGAATTTTTGGACAAATTAATAATCTTAAAAAACCTTTAATTTTTGTCAGATAACAAATGTTATGTAATTTGCAATTTTATTTTGTAAATAATTAATTATATTAAATTTGGAGTTTATAATGTTGAAAAAACTTGCTTATCTTCTTATTTGTTTATTTTTAACATCTGCTTATTCAAATGCACAAACAGTTGATGAAATAATAAATAAATCAATTAAAGCACTTGGCGGATTAGAAGCATATCAAAACCTAAAGTCTATTTATGTTAATGCTGAAGTAAATTCAATGGGATTTACAATACCAATCTCAATAACCCAAAAAGGCAAATCATTCTTTATCGAACAAAGCTTAATGGGACAAGTTATGAAAATCGGTTATGATGGAACTGACGGCTGGATGATCAACCCGATGAGTGGTAGTTCTGAACCACAAAAAATTGATTCAACCCAACTTGAACAATTCAGGCAACAAAATGATATTACAAAAAATCCAGTCCTCAAATTCAAAGAAGAAGGCAGTAACTTTGAACTTCTTGGCATCGAGAAAGTTGAAGATGTCAAAGCTTATAAAATTAAATCTATCAGTAAAGAAAATGACGAAAAAATCCTTTTTATTAATTCCGAAAACTACCTCCCAATCAAATTAGTATCCTTAAAAGGTGAAGAGACTGGTGAAGTATTATTAAAAGATTATAAAGATATCGGAGGTATGAAGATGTTCCACTTAATTGAAGGCAAAGGTCAAGGTCAAAATATTACATTTAAGTTTAATGAAATCAAAGTCAATCCTGAAATTGATGATACAATATTTAAGATGCCTTCAAAATAATCAGAGGACAATATGACAAACAAAACATTAAATTCATTATTAATTATAATTTTTGCTTTAATCTTTTATTCCTGTTCACAAAGTCCTGATGATATAATTGATAAAAGTATAAAAGCAAGTGGCGGCGAAGAAGCATATAAAAATTTAAAGTCAATATCCTGCTCAATGAAAACAACAGTTCTGAATTTTGAACTTATGAGCAATTTATTTTTCAAATTGCCTGACAAAATGAGGGCTGAATATATTTTTCAGGATAAAAAAGGAATTGGAATTATCAATGGTAACACAGGTTGGTCCTATAGCGACACAATAATTCCACTTGACGAAGTTGCCCTTAATACTCTCAAAAGTCAAATGGAATCCCAACTCGAATTTTTTATTAATCCTTTATATAATTACCCAAAAAAAGGTTTGAAAGTCGAATATGTTGGAGATGAAAAATTAGACGGGAAAGACGTCTATAAAATTAGAACTATTGCCAAAGATTCATCCGAATTCTATTACTTTATTGACAAAAACACTTATCTCATTCAAAGATCAAACAGTAAAACTGTCGTTAATAATGTTTTTGTGGAAGCTACAGCGATTTTTTCTAATTATAAAAAAATTAATGGTCTGCTTATCCCACATGTGATTGGAATATTCACAGAGGGTAAAAAAACAGCAGAAATGAAGTTTGAAAGAGTTGATATCAATACGAATCTTGATGATGAACTTTTCTCGGTTTCCAGCTTGAAATAGCTATCTTAATCTTTTAAATTTTAAAAACTCTTAGGCTTTAAACAATTAAACCTGAGAGTTTTTTTTATAATCCTTTTATATTTACAAAACCGTTTTGTTCTAAATCATCTCAGGTTTCAAAATTACTAAAAAATTATTGGT
>CALHRB010000348.1 GCA_938038165.1 Candidatus Kapaibacterium sp.
CTGAGGTAAATTTTGATTTGAATGCTGTTGTTTTTCTTCAAAATGATGCGACTAAAGAAATTTTGCAAGCTGGAGCAGTATTTAAGAGACCGACATTAACTTTGAATGCTGAAGGGGCTATGCTTAAAGCTGGCGACCAAAACAATCCTTTTGAAAAAACTTTCACTCTTGATAATTCAAGTCCATCTGATATTTCTTTCAGATTCAGCGCAGAAAAATCTCAAAGAACACCATCCGATTGGACTGCTTCTGTTGATAATCCAGGACCTATTGTTGTTCCGGCTGGCTCAAAAACTGATATCAAATTAAAATTTACTCCTGGTGCTACCATTGGTATTGGAGATGCTTATGTTGTTGCAACCAAAGTAAACGATCCTGACGCAAAATTAACCTCTAATTTCATTACAATGCTTTCATCGAACATACAATCCATTCATGTCAATGATAATGAATCAAATTATGATATAAATCCCGCTATTATGGTGGGTCATCAACCATTTGATTATATTAATTTAAAGCCGTCCGAATTTGTTGAACTTGGAAATAGTCTCACTAATTTAAAGTATTTAATTTGGAGTACCGGAGCAGGCAATCAAATTAATGCTGCTCAGGCAAGTTTCCTGACATCAATAATCAATAAAAAGGTCAATACAATGGTTGTTGGGAATCTTTCTGTGGCTTCGCTAAGCACAGCAAATGCACTTGGATTATTTGGAGTTGAATATCTTGGCTGGAACATGGAAGGATTTGGTTATTCTCCTTTTACAATCTGGCTTGCAGGGATTGAAGGAGAAGAAATCTCTGAGTTCCTTGGAACAAATGTTCAGGGAAGTTTAAAGAGCTATTTACTTCCAGTCTTGAAAATCGTTGATAATAATACAGATCCTATTCTTAGGTTCAGAAGCGACGGAAGATACGTTAACTGGAAAAACAGGACTGACACGGTCAAAATTAAAGGAGAAGATGCAATCATTGCAGCTAAATATGCTTATGGTGATAATAGACGAATCATAATAGGATTTACTCCATACGTAATTACAAATAAATCTCAACAGGATGAATTAATCAGAAGAGCAGTCCTATGGCTTGAGCAAGGTGCTTTGAGCACCGAAAATGAAGTTTTATCTGATGAAGATATCATTTTGACCCCAAATCCGTCTAATGATTATTTGAAAATTGATCTAGGCACTCTGAATGCTTCCAATGTTAATATCAGCATAATAGACATGCTTGGCAACAGGGTTCTATCTCAATTTTTTGACGAAATGGCAATATCTGAAGTGATTGATTTGTCAGGTTTAGCCTCAGGAAGCTACGTTCTGCAAATTGTATCAGGTAAAAGCCGGATCACTAAGCCATTTGTTGTATTGAAATAGCAATTATCTCAAGAAATTATTTAACATTAAAAATCCCCAATTATATCAGCTAAGTGGGGATTACTTTTTTGTTTTGTTATATTTTGATAGTATGAATTACTTCAATATTAACAAAAATAAGTTTTTTGTAATACCAAAATAAATATCTGAGCTAATTAAGTATAGTAAATTCCCTTGTTATTCGCTGGTCAGCTGTTGAAATTGAAATGAAATAATGCCCACTTTTCTCAACAGAGAATTTGATTTTGTGGTATCCAGCATCCATCCAACCTTTTGATATTTTCTTTTCCAGCCTTCCAAGTAAATTGAAAACAGAAATATCAACTTCTGAAATAGTTTTAAGCTCGAAAGACAGTGTAACTTCACCAAAGGAAGGATTTGGATAAACAAAAATATCTTCATTGACGTTAATTGGATTTTGAACAGAAAGCTCTCTTTTCTTAAGAACCCCCAGCGGTAAGAATTCAATACCAAAGACATTTTTTACTTCTTCAGAGCTTGCACCAAGCCAAGTTTGCAGGAAATCAGTATAAACCCTTCGGTAATCATATTGCATCTTTTGATTCCCAGCTTCATCAAGGTCGCTTAAGTTTGGCTTGTTACCAAAATAACCACCTTTAGCATGATTGCCAAAGACAAATTGAACAGAAGCCGCTCCGTGGTCAGTGCCTCGACTTCCGTTTTCGGCTGGTCTGCGACCAAATTCAGAAATTGTCATACCGACAACTCTGTCAGCCCAACCTTGTTGAACAGCATCATCCAAAAATTCTGAAACTGCAGAAGCAATATTCCAAAGCAGTGTAGGATGTTGACCCGATAAATAATCAGCATTTTGCTGCTGAGCGTGAGAATCAAAATTGCTAAGTTTTACAAAAAAGAATTTAGTCTTTAGACCACCAGCTATTAAGCTCGAAATCATCTCGAATTTCTTTGCCAGCCCACCACTATATTGGACTTTTAACTTCGATTTGCCCTGATTGTATGCTTTTAAAACTTCGGCTGAGTATTTCTCGGATTGACGAGCTATTATATTCACGAAGTTGAATTCAGAATCGAAAACAGTATTGCCTTGATTTAGGTCTTCCTCGGGTGTTAAACCAGCTCCCAGTTCATAGAATTTCTGTGGATCAGTGAAGGCAATGCCCATATCGCCTTTATTGCTTTTGAGAAGCATAGATAGAGTTCCATCTATTTGAACTGCTATTGGATGTTCGGGTATTTCGAAAGGAAAATTAGTCAATTTCATAGCGATATATCTACCAAGCCAACCTTCCAACAGTTTTACTTTTGGGTCAGAGGAGTTAATTCCACTCAAAATAATATCTTCTGACCTAAAGTGGGAAAGATTTGGGTTTTCGTAGCCAATACCCTGAACAATAGCAAGTCTTCCATCAGCCATTAATCGCATAAAACCATTATTATGAATGCCCTGAACAAGCATTGGATGAAAATAGATATCCGTTGTCTCGAACCTTTTAGCAATGTTGGAAGGTATGCCCAGATTAGGTCTTAAGTTGTAATAAGTGTCATCATAAGCAGGAATTACAGAATTCAAGCCGTCATTGCCACCGAAAAGCTCAATTATTACGACAATATTGTCATCATCCAGCCCCAGAATATTCTCAACTGGTTTGAATTCGAAAAGGGTTTTAGAAGTTAATATATTTGGTGCTATTAATGAAGCAGCTGTAACAGCAGCTGTATTTTTTACGAATGTTCTTCTTTTCATTTTTTCCTCTCTAAGATAGTTGAAAATCAGGAGCTTTGACAAAAGATAGAAGTAATTGCTTTATACCGTTGGCAGCTTTATCGTTTTCGGTTTCTATAAGGTTGCCCCAGTTCTCTTCAGTTGTTTCAGCATGTTGAAGTAATTTTTCTTTGTATTTGAGATGCCTTGATTCAGGAATTTGCTTTGGAAAGAATAATTCCTCAAGATTTTTAATGAATTTCTCAAGTGTCTGATAATCATTAATTCTTTTTCCGAAAGATAAAAACTGTTTATTTGTCATTGAATTAATCATTGATTTTGCGAAGTCATACCTCAAGGGCAGAGTTTTAGTGCTAATCCAACTTCTATAACCTTTCCAGCTGCCAACATTCGGTGGATCATAAAGTTCTTGCTCAAGGTTGTGAATAGCCATAAGAGAATTCTGCCAAGAAATTCCTAATTGCCTTTGCAGATTTATAATAAATTCGGGTGGGGTTTTAATCTGAACGCCGATATTTCCTTCATCGTAAAAATGTCTGCTGGTAAATAGAGCTTCATAGACAGGCTTCAAATTAAAATCATTAGCAACAAAAATTTTTGCAAGTTCCTCAATTACTCCATTATCATTTCCTGCAGGATTGCTATAAACAAAATATCTATAGATCTTATCGCAAACAAATCTTGCAATAGGCATTGCTCTCTGGGCGAACATAATATTAAGCAACACTCTTAGTTCTTCGTTAAGAACCTGATCTTCTGTATTAGATGTGGGATCTCTTGCAGGGATCGTCTCCCCCATAAAAGTTTTGGCTCCTATGTCGTGGTCGGCAGGTGAAAAATATGTGTTAAAGTAACCTTTAAAACCGGGTTGACCAAAGTATGGTGCAGTTCTCCAACCGGTAAGGACTTTCGAGCCTTGCTTAATATCGCCTTCTGTGTAATTGCCGATACCCATAGTGAATAATTCCATCAATTCTCTCATATAATTCTCATTTGGATTTGTTCCAGATGAGTAATAAAGGCTTTGATATAGAAGCATAGCTCCGTCAAGTGTCATCTCTTCGGCGATTGCCTTGTAATTTCCAAGTCTGAGCCTTCTTAATGTCTGGTTGTTTTTTAAGAGCAGAGGGGAAGGTATTAATGCAAGAGTGTCATATGTGAATTCGATTGTCCAGACAGTTGTTAAAAACAAAGTAAACTTCTCGATAGCAGGAAATGAATCTCGTTGCATTAAATAAACCCACCAGTTTACAAAGTTGTAATAATTAGTCCAGAGAACTCCCTCAATCTGAGATTTGATTTCAGGTATCTGTTCGAGTGGATTTTCCTCAGGAGTATTTGTCCATTTTTCCTGTGGTGGTTTTGGCAATGTTTCATTGCCATTGCCCAGAATTAAAGCAACAGCTTCGTCAGCAGTCTTACCTTCGATGGCTTGAACAGCTTCGGGACTTGGATTAAAAGTCGTTCTGCGTAGCAAATGATACGCTTCTTTTGAACTTAATGGACTTGTGAACTTCTCTAAGCCGGCTTGTATATCTCGTGATGGTATAGTTTTATCAATCAAAACATTATCTTTTTGCTCTATAACAAAACTATCAAGGAAGTCCCTACGTTTCATAGTTTCTCCAAAAAATGTTAAATGAAAACCTTATTCAAATATAATAAATTCAAGTTAATATTAATGTAACAATTATAATAAAGTTACAATAAGTATTTTCTAATTATCGGATGAAAAAAAATAAAATCCTGTTAATTCGTAATAATATAAGTCTTTTTGGATAATCGAGTTGAAATGAGGAATATGAGAAAAGCATTATTTTTGTTGACTTTTATTTGTTATCAGATGTTTGGTGTGGAGGAAACTAAAACATTTGAATCCGACAAATATAAATTTTCGTTTTCACATCCTTCAAGCTGGAATATAGTAAAGGCTGAAATGAATGATATTCTGCCTGACGTAAAAGAGTTTATTGCAGGACTTGCTACTTTAGGTTCAGCGGTTCAAACAAAGGATGAAAATAATTGGAACACATTGTTAATTAGAGGGGAAAACCTACCATATTTTGATATTTCAATACATAAAAAAAATCCTGTTAATTATCAGGATTTTAAAAATAATTATTACAAACTTTTTGACATCATTCTACAAAACAAGGTTATTTATCAGGAAGAAAATGAGGAAGAAAATCTAAATGGTCTTGTGATTTACAGATTGGTTTATGATTTGAATTATAATAATGCAATTAGAAATAAGCTAATAGTTACCTATCAAAATGGTTATCAATATGTTTTCAGATTTTGGTGTTTTCTTGAGCAATTTAATGAATTTGACAAAAAGTTTGAAGACCTGATATTATCCTTGAATTTTAAAAAATAATAAATAAATATGTTTCGAATAAATTCTATATTAATAGCTCTTTTTTTGGTCTTTATTAATGATGTTTTTAGTCAATATAATTTGACTGAAAAAATTAAATTAGCCGAAACTTACGAGAAAAACGGGGATTATCAGAATGCAGCCCGATTATGGAAAGAAATGTATGACATACGTCCCGAACGAGAGGAATTCTTCTACGGTGTTATTAGAACAAACAAAGCATTAAATCAGTTCAAAGATTTAATTCCATTCATCGAAAATCATTTAAGAATAAAAAAATCAGCTTCATTATATGCTTTGTATGGTGAAATTCTCTGGCTGACTGGCTCATTCGACGAAGCTGCAAAAAAATGGAATCAGGCAATAGAAACCTTTCCTAATGATAATCAGACATATATTGATGTTGCTGCCATTCAAATTTCTCTTAGATTGTTTGAGCGAGCCATAAACACATATAAAACAGGACGAGAAAATTTAAAAAATTCATCGATTTTTTCCGATGAACTCAGTCAACTATATACAATTCTAAACAATTATAAAGAAGGAACTGAAGAAATTCTGAAATATTTCGAAGAATCCCGCAATCAACCTATTACTCAGGGCAGAATAAATGCCTTAATCGGCTCCACTGAATCAAAATCATACATTCTTGATGTTCTAAGAAAAAGATACAGGAATTCCGATGATCCTGAGTATAGGAGACTTTTTGCGTGGTATCTGCGTTTGATAAATGATTACAATGGTGCCTTCGAACAATACAAGCAGATTGATAAACTTGTGAATGCAAAAGGATATGAAATATTGAATTTTGCTAATAATTCCCTCAGAGATGGTGAGTATTCAATAGCACTGGAAGCTTATGCTTATCTGATTGATCAAGGAAAAACCAATACTTTTTTTCAAAATGCCCTTTTTGGCTATGCAAAAACTCTTGAACTTTCGATAATGAAAGAAGAAAAGCTAAGCAAAAGCAAGGTTCTCGAAATTATTGAAAGATACAGAAGAATTATTAGCGAGTTTCCAAACAGTCAAAATTCCGATGAGGCATATATAAGAATTGCCAACCTTTTCTTGTATCAACTGAATGAACCAGAAAAAGCTGCCAATGAGTTAAATACATTACTTAAAGTTTCAGGCAATCGCCGAATTACCGCAACAGCTTCAAACTTGCTTGGAAATATTTATTTAATAACAAACAAATTGGATGATGCAAAACAATTGTTTTCAATTATTTCCAAAAAATTTGCAAAAATTTCACCTGAAGAGTCTTCCCTGGCTCTTTTTAAACTAGCTGAAATTGAATATTTCAGCGGAAATATAGATTCGGCTTATGACAAATATGTAGAAATTTCAAATCTTTCAAACACTGACGTTGCAAATGATGCTATCGAAAGAATTATGTTCATTGACCAGAACCGAAATTTCAACAAGGCTTTTGCAATTTTTACCAAAGCTGAATTATATGAGTTACAGAAAAATTATCAATTGGCAGTACAAAATTATCAATCTGCTTATGAATCTGCCCCTCTCTCAAATTTAGCCGAATTAAGCCTTGTAAGGATTGCACAAATTCAATTTCTGCAATCAAAGTTCCTTGAAACAATCAAGACAATGGAGTTATTACTCGAAAAATACAAAGAAACTATCTATGGGGATTTAGCACTAATTACAATAGCTAATTCCTACTATGCTGAAAACAACTATGATACTGCTGTCGAGAAATACACCGATTTGCTCGCAAAATATCCAAGATCCATATATCTTGAAGAAGCCAGAAACAAGATTAAAGCAATTAGGAACAGACTAAATTAAATTTTTTTATTCTTAGAATTATATTTTAACTTAAACTTCTTTTTGTTTTATTTCTTTTATTTTTGTATTTTAACTTTAATTAATTCAATTTATTCTATTATTAAGGAACGCTGATGAAAAAAAGTACTCCTTTTATGCTTTGGCTGATGATTTTTTTTTGGTTAACATTTAATCTATCATCGACGGAGCCAATAAAGCTCACTAAAAATTTCACATTTTTCACTCAAAAGAATATGCAAGGTTATTTTAAGCCACTCATAACATCTGTTGGCGAAAGTATGAATTCTAATCTGTTCACAAGGGCATTATATCCCGATTATTGGTCAATCGGACTGGACATATCAATTATGGGTATGTTTATCCCAGACGACCAGAAATATTTTGATGCTGAGCTCCCCTTGGCTTATGGAAATACAAACATTGTGAAAAATGCTTTATTATCTGAGGGAATTTTAATAAAAGATGTAGGAAAAACCTATAAACAACCGACTGTTTATGGAGGACCATCTACAACCATATTTGCAGCACCGCAAAATAAATATTCAAGTTCTACTGAATACAATGGCAAACCTATTATGGATAGCACATATAAATCGGCTTATTTTGCAGAAGGAAACGATATTAGCTTTATGGCTGGTTTGCCGGCAATTCAGTTGATCGGAGCTTTTCCTTCAAGAACTGAATTGAGATTGAGATTTTTACCGTTACCGGTTCAGAACGAGATGATGATTTATTGGGCTCTGATTTTGAAACAGCAATTCGACCATTTTTTCGATCTTTTCGATCCTGCTGATAGGATTGGCTTAGCTGTTCATTTTGCCTATCATAGTATGAATAGGGATCCTGGGCTAAGCCTTTCGTCATTTGCGGCTGGTATTCATGCTTCAAAAGCCTGGGATTTCGGTTTAACTGCATACGGAGGAATTCAATTTGAGGGTTTATCTGGAGAATTTAAAGCAGAAAGAGAAAAAGCTAGCGTCTTCGATTTTGATGCTATGAATAATCCTTATCCCGAGGTTCGTGCCGGGGGTCCCTTATCCTTCGATCTTGAGTCATTCACAAGTTACAGACTTCTCGGTGGACTTTCTTACAGAACTGGTATAATTGAATTACATGCCGATGCAGCTTATGCTTCACAGCCCATTCTCAATATTGGGCTGACTTTCTGGTTTGCTGAATGGGGTAAGAAAGAAGTTCAAACTGAATCTATTGAGCGTTACGAAAAAATCGAACGCTATGAACGTATTAAAAAAAATGATTAATTATATAAGGGATCTAATATGAAAAATAAAAACAAATATATTATGTTGGTGATAACATTATTTTCTTTTGTTGTATTAACTTCATGTTATCAAAATACAATTGATGCTTTTAGCTCTTTCAAATTCCAGCTTGCAATTCTTTTCGATTCACAATACAGGAATAAATTTGCCCCTGATACAACTGTTGATTTTGTTAATTTAGACGATTACAAGCAATACAGGGACAATAAGGACAGAATAAAAAAAGCACAATTTATTCAGTTCAATTACTGGATTGACTCACTCCATCTGGCAAACAACAGACCGTTCAATCCAAAAACCGACAATGTGGAATTTGAGTTTATCAAGTTTTACCTTGTTTTTCAGGAAGGCGGAGGAATTTCTTCAGATCCCGGAAAAAGATTTTTACTCGGCGCTTTTAATAATGTAAATGTAGCTAATTATTACAGGAATCCCGAGCATATACATGCTGTTCCTGAAGATGTAGCTAAAATTATAGAAGAGACTGTTAAGGTCAATCCAAGATTTTATATAATTGCAGAATATAGCAAGTTAAAGGGACAACAAGTACCAATAGAAT